>JBOGDN010000105.1:0-1775 GCA_050742995.1 Stackebrandtia sp.
CGCGAGCGCCGCCGTCATGGCGATCAACGCGGCCGGCAGCCACCACGGCCCCAGCTGGTACTCCGGCGGCACGACCGGCGGATCGGTGGTGACAAGCGGCACTCGCGGCAGCAGCAGCGCCACGCCGGCCAGACCGGCGCCGACGCCGACGGCAAGCGCCGCCGCGATCCACCCCAGGTGTTCGCGCAGCAGCGAGTCGCGCAGCGTCGCGGGGGGCACGCCCGCCAGCCGCAGCGCGGCGTAGTCGTAGCCGCGTCCGCGCCGCCCGGCCTGGGCGGCGAGCAGGACCGCGACGGCCGCAAGCGCCAGCGCGGCGGCACCGGCCATCACGTAGAGCCGCAACGCCAGCGCCGGGGCCTGCTTGTCGAGCTGGTCGACGTAGTCGTCGCGCGCTTCGACGGCGGTGACGGTGACGTCGTGTTCGCGCAGCAGCGCGGTGAGGTCTTCCGGCGCATTCTCGCCGGCCCAGATCTCGAAGGAGACGCCGGAACGACTCGACAGCGGACGGTAGGTTTCGGCGACGCCGGCGGTGTATTCGAGGTCCACAAGCAGTGCCCGGTTCCCGCCGCGCGGCACCGACGCGGCGGTGTCGACCAGCTCGTAGTCCTGCAGCTCGCCGTGCGGTCCCGGGAACGTGAACCGTCCGGTCTCGGATTCGTCGATCGGATCGCCGGACAGCACCGTCGGCACCGCTGCGGGGACGACGGCGTGTTCGGCGATCAGGTCCTGCGGGCTTTCCGAGGAGCCTTCGATGCGGAGGCCGTCGGCGTCGGGAGCCACGGCAAGCGCCGACTCCTGCGGCATGACCTTGGACCGCCAGGCGCCGTCCGCGCCGAGGTCGGCCTCAAGCGGCCCGCCCGCGTCGGCGAGGGAGGCCACGCGCAGCGAGAAGTCGACCGGCGCGAAGTCGGCCGGGGAGCGGGAAACGCCAAGACCGACCAGGCGGCATCCGTCGGGGCACGCGGGCAGCTCGGCGGTGTACTCGGCGTCGCCTTCGACCAGATCGCCGAGGCGGACGTTCACCGGTCCGTCTCCGTTGCCGGCCAGCTGCGCGACCAGCCGCAGCGGCGCTTCGCTCGACAGCTCCCCCGCCGAAGCCTCGACGGTCAGCTCGTCCTTGACGATCAGCGGCGGCGTGCTCTGTGGATGCAACTCCTGGGCCACGGCGTGCTTGGCGGCGTCGTCGTGACCGCGCCAGTCGACCACCGAGGCCAGCCGGTCGGTCTGCAGCGAGACCACGGTGACGTCTTCGCTGTTGTAACGCTCGAAGGTGCGCACCGCCGCCAGCAGGCTCTCGCCGTCGGGGTCGATGTCCTCCACGGCGTCCATCAGCTGTCGGGCGTCGACGCCGGCCAGCCGGTAGATCTGGTGGGCGCCGAATTCGTCGTCGGCGGTCAGCTGCCGGTTGCGGTCGGCCACGTCCCACGCGGCGACGCCGAACGTCAGCAGGGAGGCCGCCACGGTCACCAGCACCGTCAGGCTGAACAGCTCTGGACGTCGTCCCAGCTGGGCAAGTGCGAGGGCCGCGGCGGGCTTTCCGCGACGCAGCGCTCGCGGCTGCGCCCCGCGGGCGAGCACGACCAGGAGCCGCGCCGCGATCATGCCGGCGGTGGCGGCGAGCAGCGGCGTGACCAGCAGACCGAGCATGCCGGTGTCGCCGTCGGACAGGGTGACGTACAGCGCCGCGGCGGTCAGCGCGGCGGTCGCGCTTTCCACGACGCCGACGCGGATGCGCCGTCGCGCCGGAACGCGCCGCGCCAACGCCAGGGCGGGAC
>JBOGDN010000106.1:0-5817 GCA_050742995.1 Stackebrandtia sp.
GTGCGGGATAAGTCGGCGGCGCCGGCGGCGGGTACAGCGGCTGACCTGACGGCGGGGGCGGCGGGGCCGGTTCGACCTCGCCGCCCGAAGCGGGAACCTTCGCCGAGCCCACAGGGCGCGACCCGGCGGCGACGCCCGCGTCCGGAGGTTTCGGCGCCGGCGAGTCTTTCGGGGCCGAGTTCGGCCACAGCGGCAGGTCGTCGGGAACCGATGCGTGAGACACGTCTGCTTCCTCCGTCGGGGTCATGCGCGTGGGGCGCGGCGGCGCACTATCCCATGGTAAGCCGCGAACGCCTAGCTGACCTGCGCCAGCCAGCCCTGCTCGCCGCCGTCGCCGCTGTGGCGGTACGGCTCCAGCTCCTTGTCCCACTCCGCGCCGAGCAGCTTGTCGAGGCCGTGCCGCAGGGTCTCGCCGTCCGACGCGGTGGCAAGCAGCGCCCGGATCCGGTCCTCGGCGATCATCAGGTCGCCGTTGGCGCTGGCGGCCGCGCGGTAGACGCCGCGTCCCGGCACGAACATGATGCGCTCGCCGTCGACTCCCGGACTGGGGTCTTCGGTGACTTCGAAACGCAGCATCGGCCACTGCTGCAGCGCCCCCGCCAGATCCGCCGCCGTGCCGGGCCGTCCGATCCACGGATGGTCGGTGCGCCACGTGTTCGCCTCGGCGGCCTGCACCGCCCAGGTCAGCTCCAGCTGGGCGTCGAGGACACGGGCTATGGCCCACTCGACATGTGGACAAACTGCCGGTGGGCTGGAGTGCACGTATATAACGCCTCGCGTCGGCACGTCGAACCTCCTGGCAGTTCCAGCGCAATACGCCTTCCCCCAACGCATTTCGCCTTATCGGGCCAGGCACGCGCACCACGTTGCGCGGATATCGGACAATGATGCCGCCTTAGAAGGGGCATACGCCAGAGGTTTCGCGGATAAATTTCGGCAAATTCACCCGGTTGCGCCCAGAATCGATCCGAAAGCACGGCGCGGCCACTCCGCGCGGGCGGCTTCGACCGGTGCGGTATCGTTGCCGCAGGCCGGTGTGCGCACCGGCCGCTGTCACGTGGTCGCCGGCTTCACGGCGACAGATTCATCGCAAACCAGCACAACACGGAGGAGCCGGCATGGCAGGCAACACCTCAAAGACTGCGCGCGCGTCCGTCCGCGCCGGGCAGCAGGCCGGCCAAAGCGGCGGCCTGAGCGTTCTGGGCGAGTACAAGTACCTCATCCCGCTCAACAAAGGCAAGCACGCCTACGTCCGCAATCTGGTGACGGGCAAGACCGTCCACTGCGCCACCGACTCCGAGCGTTTCGCCGAGGAGATCAAGACGCTGGCGGAAAACGGCCACGGCGAGCGCATCCGCGCCGAGCTGGACTCCTTTGTCGAGTCCTACCCCGACCAGGGCTGGGGCGACACCGCCAAGCGCCTCGACGAGGCCGGCGCGTTCGGCGACGCGTAGCGGAGCTGAACCAAAAGGCACAGCGGGGAGGCTTAAAAGCCTCCGCAGCAGCATCTATTAAGGCCGGACGTCGAAACGTCCGGCCTTTCGCCGTGTCCGCCAAGAGCGTTAAATGCCCAGCAGATTCTTTCCGTCGGGAATCACGATCCGCAGCTCTTCGGCGGCCAGCTGCGCCTCCACGGCGCGTTCGCCCTCCTCGGCCTGCCGGTGAACCTGCGCCACCTGCTCGGCGATGGACGCCCACGTGAAGCGCTCGCGCACCATCGCCGCGGCCCGGTCGCGCAGCCGCTGCGCCAAAGCGGAGTCGTCGAGCACCCGCGACACCGCGTCGGCCAGCGCCTCGGGGTCGCCGGGGGTATGGGTGGAACCGGTGTCGCCGTCGACGATGAACTCGGCCAGGCCGTCGCACTCGGCGGCCACGACCGGGGTCCCCGCGGCGGCCGCCTCGAGCGCGACCATGCCGAACGGCTCGTAGCGGCTGGGCATCACGAAACAGTCGGCGGCGGCCATCAGTTCGGGCAGCCGGTCGCCGGACATGAACCCTGAGAAGGTCACCTTGTCCGCGACGTGCCGACGCGCGGCCTGGTCGCGCAGCTCCGGCTCGTAGGCGCCCTCGCCGGCCACGACCACGCGCAGTCCCGGGTGACGCTCGGCCAATACGGGGACGGCGTCGAGCAGATCCTGGACGCCCTTTTCGTGCACCAGCCTGCCGGCGTAGACCAGCAGCGGGCCCTGAGGCGCGAACCGATCGCGTGCGGTTCGCGCCCTGGCGGGTTCTACGGTGAACGCCTCGACGTCGACGCCGTTGGGGACGACGACCGCCTTGTCCGACGGCAGATCGAACAGCTGGTTGACCTCCCAGCGCATGTACTCCGAGCAGACGAGCACTCGCCTGGCCTCATAGGTCAGCCACCATTCGATCGCGTGGATCGACTTGGAGACCTCGTTGGGCAGCCAGCCGCGGTGTCGCCCGGCCTCAGTGGAGTGAAGCGTGGCCGTCAGCGGCACTCCCAGGTGGTGCTTGAGAGTCACCGCCGCGTGCGTGACCAGCCAGTCGTGGGCGTGAACGACGTCGAAGTCCTGAGTCTTGGCGGCATGCAGCGCCGCTCGGGTCAGCGAATGGTTGAGCCCCATCGCCCACTGCATCAAGGTGTCGTGGGCGAAGGGGAACGCCGGCGGGTCGTCGGGGGCGCGCACCACGCGCACCTTGCTCACGGCGCCCGCGGGGTTCGCGTACTCGACGGTCTCGTCGAGGGCGGCGGGCGAGCCGTCGGAGTGTTCGCCGTAACGCGTGACGACGGTGACGTCGTGCCCCGCGTGAGCCAGCGCGCCCGCCAGGGCGTGCACGTGGCGGCCGAGGCCGCCGACGAGGACAGGGGGAAACTCCCACGACAGCATCAAGATTCGCACAGCGGCATTGTCCACCACGGGTCGTCTCGGTCGACGCGGGCGCCGTCTTTCCAGGTCGGACGAGAGCTTCAGTCGGCGAACAGCTGCGGCAGGGCCGTGCACACTTTGTCGCGGACGACGTCGGTCACGGCGTCCGGCTCGGCGCTGGCATCCACATAGGTGAAGTTGTCCGACTCCGGAAGCGAGCGGTAGGCGTCGTCGAGCGCGACGAGCCGCTCCAGCGGCTCGAAATCGATGCCGCGCGACTTCACACGCGCGTGCGCGGTCTCGGGCGGCACCGTCAAATACAGCAGCAGGTCCGCCTCGGGCAGGCTCCCCATCCGCCGCCGCACCCAGGGCTCCATCTCGGGGCACACCATGCGGGTGCGGGCGAACTGGCACACGTCGTAGCGGTCGGCGACGAGGACGCGTCCTCGTCGGGCGGCGCTGAGATTGGCGTGACGCAGCACGGTCTCGGTGCGGATGGCCAGCCGGGGGCCGAGCAGCGCCACCGAATCGGCGCGTCCGACTCGCCGTGCGGCGTTGCCGAGCACGCGCCGGCCGTTGGCCGCCAGGCGATACTGGACCTGATGCCCCTGCTGCGACAGCCACAGCGTCAGTCGCTTCGCCTGGGTGGTCTTTCCGGCGCCGTCGATGCCGACGAACGCGATGGTCGCCCGTCTGTTGTCATGCGCCACAGTTCAAGCCTACGGGCGGTCTCAGGCGGCCCGAGCGCGCGGCGACCGCGCTACCTGTCGTCTTTTTCTTCGCGGAGCCGTCGCTCCAGGTCGCGCAGGAATTCGGGGTCGTCGTCGGGAGCGGCTGAGGGAGGCGTGGGGCGGTTGCGCGGTCGCCAGTTCTGGCCGGTGCGCCCGGACGGCCCGGGATCGCGCCCGGCCTCCTGACGCAACGGGCGTCCGGCAAGGAACCACGCGACCCCGCCGACGATCGGGAAGATCAGAATCAGCGCCACCCACACCCCGCGCGACCAGCGGCGCGGCTCGCGCTCGCCACCGAGGCAGTCGGCGATCGCGGCGACAAGCAGCACCAAGTTCGCCAGAAAAACCATCACCATAAAGCGGCCCATAGTTCAATGATGCCCTGTCCGCGCGGATGTCGGGCGGCACGGCAGGCGCCGGTCGACGGTGATGTGCGGCTCAGCGACGGCGACACTGGTTACTCGCTGGTAACTTCGAGGGGTATGATGCCACTCGCCGCGCGTACGCCACGCCGCACCCGGCCGGGTGCGGCCGCGCGGCCGCGGGCGAAGATGAGACCGTGTCAAGCCGGAGAAGGCCGTGCCCGGCGTGAACGTGCGCCGCTGGCGTGGCGCGAAACTCAGGAGGTTATAGGTCCCGATGAAGATCGTTGTCCTCGTCAAGCAGGTGCCGGATTCGAGTCTGGAACGACACCTGCGATCCGACGATTTCACCGTCGAACGCGCTTCGGCTTCCAACGTGATCAACGAGATCGACGAGAACGCCGTGGAAGCGGCGCTCCAACTCGCCGAGGTCGACGGCGGCGAGGTGACGCTGTTGACGGTCGGACCAGACCACGCCGTCGAGTCGATCCGCAAGGCGCTGTCCATGGGACCCGACAAGGCCGTGCACGTCGTCGACGACGCCCTGGCCGGATCGTGCGCGGTGGCCACGTCCAAGGTGCTCGCCGCCGCGCTTGGAACCCTCGAATACGACCTGGTGCTGTGCGGCGCGGAGTCCACCGACGGCGGAGTCCAGGTCATGGCCCACATGCTCGGCGCCCGCCTTGGCACGGCCGTGCTTTCCGGCGCCCGCAAACTGTCCGTCGACGGCGACAAGGTCACCGTCGAGCGCCAGACCGAGGACGGCTATGAGGTTCTCACCGCGTCGACCCCGGCCGTCGTGTCGGTGTGGGACTCGATGAACACCCCGCGCTACCCGTCCCTGAAGGGAATCATGGCGGCCAAGCGCAAGCCCCTGACCACGCTGAGCCTGTCCGATCTGGGCGTCGACCCCGCCAAGGTCGGTGCGGGCGCGGCGACCAGCGCGGTGGTCTCGGCCGAGCCGCGGCCGCCGCGAAGCGCGGGCGAGCGCGTCGCCGACGAAGGCGAAGGCGGCGTCGCGCTCGCCGAGTACCTGGCGTCCGAGAAGTTCGTGTAGCGGAGGAGAAGAACAGACATGACTGAGGTTTTTGTCGTCGCCGCCGGCGCGAACAAACTGACGTACGAGATGCTGACCATGGCTCGCGGGCTCGGCTCGGTCTCCGCGGTGGTGCTGGGAGCGCCCGGAGCCGCCGCGTCGATCGCCGACAACCTGGGGGAGTACGGCGCGGCGACGGTCTACGCCGCCGAGGACGCGGCCCTCGACGAGTTCCTGGTCGCGCCGAAGGCCGAGGCGCTTGCCGCGTTGATCGACGAGAAGTCGCCGGACGTGGTGCTGCTGCCGAGCACCCAGGAGGGCAAGGAGATCGCCGGACGCGTCGCGGTGACGCTCGACAACGGCCTGCTCACCGACATCTCGGCGCTTGAGGCCGACGGAACGGCCACGCAGGTCGTCTTCGCCGGCGCGACCATCGTGACCTCGAAGGTGACCAAGGGATTCACGCTGGCCACGGTCAAGCCCAACTCGCTGACGCCCGAGCCGGCCCCCGTCGCCGCGCAGACCGTGCCGGTGGAGGTGACGGTGTCGGACGCCGCCAAGCTCGTGTCCGTCGCCGAGAAGGTCGTCGAACCCAAGGGCGATCGGCCCGAGCTGACCGAGGCGACCGTCGTGGTCTCCGGAGGGCGTGGCGTGGGATCGGCCGAACAGTTCTCGGTCATCGAGGAGTTCGCCGATCTGCTCGGCGGCGCCGTCGGCGCCTCCCGGGCGGCCACCGACGCCGGCTTCTACCCGCACAAGTTCCAGGTCGGGCAGACCGGCACCACGGTCTCGCCGCAGCTGTACGTGGCCGCCGGCATCTCCGGCGCCATTCAGCACCGGGCCGGCATGCAGACGTC
>JBOGDN010000107.1:0-4107 GCA_050742995.1 Stackebrandtia sp.
CCCGCCGGGAACGCGGCAAGCCGCGTCGCCACGGGACGCGAAAGCAGCATGGCCGCGGGCAGCGCGCTGACCACCGCCGCGCCCGCGAGCGGTGTGAATCGCCAGACTTCGATGATCAACAGAACACTGAGGAACAACGCGCCGACCAGACCGGAGAACAGGAACGCCGACCCCAAGTGCGGCAGCGGATTGACGCGACTCCGCGCCGGTGCGTCGACCGCGGCGCGGGCACGCGGATCGGCCGCCGCGGCAATGGCCGCCAGCGCGATCGGCGCCTGCACCAGGAAGATCGCGCGCCAGTCGAAGACGGTCGTCAGCGCGCCTCCCAACGCCGGCCCCACGGCCAGCCCGATGCCCGCCGACAGTCCCCACAGCAGAGTTCCGCGCTTGCGTGACGTGGTCGTCCCCAGCACGGCGAGCGCCCCGCCCAACAACGCCGCCGCCCCGGCCCCCTGCAGGCAACGACCGACGATCAACCACGTCAGATCGCCGCTGAGCCCGCACACCGTCGAGGCGACGGCGAACAGCGCCAGGCCCGCGACGTAGGCGACGATCGGCCGCATCCGGTGTGCCGCAACGGCGACGACGACCGCGGCGACCGCGACGACGAGCGCGTAAGCCGTCAACACCCACGACACGCCCACAATGGTCGTGTGGAACTCCTCGTACACCGACGGCAAGGCGAGCGCGACGATCGAGGCGTCGGCGAAGGCCATGCCGACGGCGACCGCCGGCAGCCACGCGCCAAGCCGCGACCGAACGTCTGCCGTTTCCCGAGACTCGTCCACGAGAATTCACCGTAGTTGACCAACCCCGCCCGCGGGTCCGCGTTTCAGCCCTCTCTCAGGACGATTCACATGGGCGTCGGACGACTGCGGGCACGGCCTTGCGTCAGGCCGCCGAGCCCAGCTGTGTGCCGGTGAGTTCTTCCAGGCGGCCGAGAACGTCCCGCATCTGGTCCTGCAGCCCGGCAAGCTCTCGACGCAGCTCGCCGTCGCGGCTCCAGCCGCGCTCGTGCGCTTTGGGGCCGACGTCCGCGGGCCTGACCGATTCGTGGTCAAGCAGCAGCGGGTGCCAGCGGGCCAGCACCGGCCGGATCTCGTCGATGACGCGCTGAGACAGCTCAAGCACGTCGTCGCCGCGGCGGCTGCCGGCCAGCGACGTCAGGCAGTCGCGCGCCGAGTCCAGCACCGCCTTCAAGGACGACAGCGCCTCTCGCAGCAGCCCGTCCTCGCCGCCGAGCGGGACCGTGGACACGCGCGTGGCCAGCTCGATCTGCAGTCGGAATGCCGCTTCCTGCTCGGCGCGAGACAACGGCGGCGCGTTCATCGTTTCTCCTGCGGCGGTGGCGTCGGGATCATCAGGGTATCCGACCAGCGTGCGCCAGGCGATCTGCTCGACTTGCCGCGCGCGCACCGGGTCCGGGTCGCCGCGCAGGGCGGTGCGTCGGACCAGCGGCGGCGACTCCCACAGGTCGCCGGCGCCGCGGGCGCACAGGCCGTGGCGGGCCAGAACCTCCAGCGCCGCCGGCAGCGGCTCGGCGTCGTGAGTCACGGCTGTCCACACCGACGCCAGCCGTCCGCGCCCGCACAGTTCGGGAGGCAGTATGGACAGCAACCGCAGCGCGTCCAGCGGCCCCTCCGAAAGTTCGGCGAGCTTGCGGCGCAGGGCGGGCCCGGGATCGGCCGGATAGCCGTCCGCCAGCCGGCCGAGCCGGGCGGCGGTTTCCGCGGGCGCGTCGTGCCGCCCGGTGAGCCACCGCCTGCGCACCTCGCGATACGGCGAAGACCCCTCGGTGCGCGCCATGTGCCCGGCCAGATGCAGCGCCTGCGGATGCCCGCCAAGCTCGACCGCGAGCCGCTCGGCTTCCCGCGCGTCCTCGTCGCCTTCGGGTTCGCGATAGCTCCACAGCAGCGCCTGCGCCGCTTCCCCATCCAATCCGGACACTCGCAGTACGTCCGCGGGCAGGTCCAGCCGGGCGTCCGCGATCAAAAGCGCCGCCTCGGACGCGGGGCGTTCGCGCAGCCACGCCCCGACGCGCTCGGCTTCGACTCCCGGCGGCAGGTCGATCACGGCCAGGCGATCCGCCGCGCCGGAGCCCGGATCGTCCAGGCCGGTCCACACGACTCCGCCGGAAAACGCGGGTCCGAACATCGCGGCGTACTGTCTGGCCAAAGCGGACTTTCCGATTCCCGGCAGCCCGGTGAGCAGGCAGGTGCGAGGCCCGCTCGTCCCCGCCAGCGGCAGCGAAGGCCGAGTCAGAAACGAGTGCAGCCGCCACAGCTCCCGCTGCCGACCGACGAACCCCGCGACCTGCGCCTCCGGCGGCGCCAGGACGTCGCCGACGGGGCCGCTCAACGCCGCCAACTGGTCCTCAAGCGACTGGAGGAACCGCTCGGCGGCGGCGTCGTCCTGCGGCCACGGCCAATGTCGGATGTCGCGCAGCTCTGCGGGGAGGATGTGGCCCTGTCCGTCCTCCGGATTGACCAATGCGATCCGCCGCCGCGGGTCGCCCTCGCGCTGCCCGGCCAGAAACGCCGCGGTCAGCTCATGCTGGCAGGACGGCCGTGACGGATACGTCGTCGAGTAGTACGCCACCAGAATCCGCGACCCGGCCAGCGCGGCGCGAAGCTCGGCGTTCAAGCTCGCGAAACCCGCCGCGTCGGCTTCGTCCACGAAGACTCGCAGACCGCGTCGCCGCATCGACTCCGCCAGCGGCGCGGCCTGCGCGCGGTCGCGGCGCGCGTAGCTGAGGAACACGTCCCAGCGATCCGTGTCGTCGCGCCGCATGGCGTGCCCTTCCCTGTGGGATCGGTCGATATGCTGCATGCCCGGGCAGGTGCGAGGTGAGACGTCGGCATGCGTTTGAAGAGGAATCGTAAGAGGACTATGAAAGCATCCGAGGTGACGGTCAGCCTCAACATCCCCTTCGTCGGCCGGTTGGAGGGCGTCTGGGTTCCCGACCAAGCAGAGCGCGACGCCTCCTGGGAGCT
Source organism: Stackebrandtia sp. (assembly GCA_050742995.1). Classification (GTDB taxonomy): domain Bacteria; phylum Actinomycetota; class Actinomycetes; order Mycobacteriales; family Micromonosporaceae; genus Stackebrandtia. The sequence goes on from JBOGDN010000107.1 coordinate 2,994, forward strand.
GTACTCCGAGCTGGTGACCAGGATCGCCGTCGTGCCCTTGCCTGCGGGCGAGGGCCGCCTGCGTGCGGCCATGAACTCGCTGTACAGCTTGTTCGGGCTCACGCGCGAAATTCTGAAGAAGTACGGGCCGGGAGTGGCGGCGCCTGTCCCGGGAAGATTGAACTTCGCTCAAGTCTCCTTGGCCATGCTCAACGGACTGCGCCGGACGACGGCTCGTTGGCATCCAGAGCTGGACGCGCACGAGTCGATCCGACCGCAGGAGGTGGACGAACTCACCCACGAGCGCAACTGGGAGCACGCCGCCGCACTGCGAGCCGAGATCGACCGCGCCCGCGAAATGCTCACAGACTTCGCGCGGCTGCTCAACCAGGTAGCCGACGTCAGCTCCCTCCTCCCGCAAGACCTCCCGCTACAACAACCCCCCAAAACGGACGGGGGGGGGTGTCGCCGAAATCCCCTGAAGGCGACGACCCGCTGTCCAGGTAACACCGACCGCAAAGCTCGTCCTCTCCTGCATAGCCGTCGCGTTTGCCGCGGCTCACCAGGTGTCGTGGCCGGCTTCCATACAGGCGGCGACGTGGCGGATGCGCTTGCGGATGCGGGCGAGCTGCCGCGACGGTGGACGCCAGCCGCGCTCTAGGAGCAGGTCGAGGATTGCGGACAGCATGGCTTCGGGATCATTCAGCACTGTGGAGCCGGTGAAGACAGCGACATGCCAGCCGCTGTCGACCAGCAGGCCGCGGCGGCGGCGGTCGTAGGCGACGTCGGCGGGTTTGCTGTGGTGCTGGAAGCCGTCGAACTCCACGCCGAGCCGGAAGGCTTTGTAGCCCAGATCCAGGTGCATGGTTCGGCCTCCGGCCACGGGCGCGGGCAGCTGCGGGGTCGGGCGGGGCAGACCCGCGTCTTGGACGAGGCAGCGTCCCCAGCTTTCCAACGGCGACTGCGACCGGACGTCTCGGACGGCCAGCGCCGACCGCATGCGCACGGCGTCTGGTTCGTTCAGCAGCTGCCGGTACAGGCGACCGCAGGCGACCGGATCGAGGTCGAACCGCAGCAGCCGGTCTACCGCGGCCACGGCGTCGAGTCGCGGCAGCGTGCGGGCGCAGTCGAACAA
>JBOGDN010000108.1:0-3068 GCA_050742995.1 Stackebrandtia sp.
GGATCGTCGACTTCGACGACGCCGGCGCCATCGGCCGGCGCTACCGCCGCTGCGACGAGATCGGCACGCCGTTCTGCGTGACGGTCGACTTCGACACGCTCGACGACGACGCGGTGACGGTGCGGGACCGCGACTCGATGAAGCAGGAGCGGGTCGCGCTGTCCCAGGTGGAGCGCTACCTGGTGGAGCGGCTCCCCGGCTGCTAGTCGGCGGCGGCAGTCAGAAAGCCTGAAAACGCGGAGGCCGAGTCCATTTGGACTCGGCCTCCGCGGTGTCGTCTGTTGTGGTTGGAGCGTCAGCTGTGGCAGCGAACCACGACCACGGGTGCTACCCAGGTGCGCAGCTCGGCGGGGACACACTCGACGGTCTCCGCCGTGTAGCGTCTCCGGCTCGCCGACGTCCACAGCGCGGCCGGACTGTCCGGCACGACGAAGATCTCTGTCGACTCGCGCGGCGCGGTCGCCGTGGCGACCCCGGACGCTGAGGCGACGTCCTCGTCGGAGGTGAGGACCGGCGCGTGGTCCGCGGTGCGGTATGACTGTGGCATGTCGTGAAACTCCTTCCGCATGACCAACGCGCCGGTACGGTGATTGGTTGCGGTTTTCTTGTCCTTTGAGACGAATCTACGGCTGTCGTGCGACATCTTCATCCCGATTTCGTGCCGCCTGTTCGAAGGGCCGGGCCGTGGATTCACAGCATCGCTCCACCCGGATAGTCCTCGGATAGCCGCGCCGCGACGCCTCACACCGCGAATTGGTCGATCCGGGCGCGGACCGACTCCGCGTCGGGGTGCTCGAGCTCGTCGAGAAGCTTCAGCGCCCGTCGCCAGGCCGCGACCGCCGCGGTCTTGTCGCCGGCGGACTCGTGCGCCTGGCCGAGGCGGTCGAACACCTCGGCGCTGAACTGCCGGTCGCCGGTGGGGGCCAGAATGTCGAGCGACCGGCGGAAGCAGGCGACCGCCTCGTCGATCTCCCCGAGCTTGTGATGGGCGTGCCCCAGGCTGTCCCAGGTCTCGGCCTCGCCGAAGCCGGACGGCCCGCCCGCGTCGGCGAATTCGTGAAACAGCGTCAGCGCCTGGCGGCAGTATGAAATCGCCTCGCGGTGCTCGTCGAGCAATGTGAGACGCCAGCCCACCGCGTTGAGCGCCAGCGCCTCCCTGCGCCGGTTGCCGGCTTCGCGATACAGCGACAGCGCGCGTCGCGAGTGCGTCAGGGCTTCGGGAAGCCGGTTCTGGCGCGTGAACAGCCAGGCTATGCCGCGGTGGGCGTCCGCCCGTCCCTCGGAGTCGCGGATGTCGGCGAACTCCTGGAGCGCCTGCTGGAACGACTCCAGCGCGGCGTCCGCGTCCCCCAGCTGGGTATAAGCCCTGCCCAGGTTCCGTCGCAGATGCGCGGCGCGGAGCCGGTCGCCGAGCCGCTGCGCGGCGTCAAGGGCGACGCGCTGGGCGCCGACCCACTCGTCCCAGTACCCGCTGCGGCTGAAATACGTCTCCATCGACCAGATCAGCTGCCACGCGTGCGCGTAGAAGCCCTCGGCCAGAGCGTGCACGGCCATGTCGACGAGCGTGGAGTGCTCGGCGGCGAACCACTCCATGGCCTCCTGCGCACAGGACAGTTCGTCGGGGGCGGGATCGTCGAGAGGCTCGGGAAGCTCGATGGGGCGGCGATTCGGGTCGACGGCGAGGGCGGCCGCGTGCGCGGTGCGCAAGTAGTAGTCGAGCGACCGGTGCGACGCGGCGCGCAGTTCGTCCGCGGAGTCGTCCCGATGCGCCAGTTCGCCGGCGTAGGCGCGCAGCAGGTCGTGGCATCCGTAGCGTCCCGACCTGCGTTCGGACTGCAGGCTGGTGCGGGTGAGCTCCGCAAGCAGCGCGCGGGCCCGGGGCCGCGAGACCGCGGCCAGGCTTGCCGCCGCCGGCACCGAAATGTCGACGCCCGGATGCAGGCCGAGCAGGCGGAACATCCGGGCCGCCTCCGGGCGCAGCGCGCCGTAGGAGCAGGTGAAGGCCGACCGCAGGCTCAACTCGGAGTCCCCGCTGTCGAAGGAGTCGAGATCGGCGCCGGCGGACACGAGCTCGGCGGCGAGGTCGTCCATGGACAAGTCGGGCTGCGTGGCCAGCCGCGCCGCGGTGATCGCCAGGGCCAGCGGCAGCCGCGCGCAGGACTCCACGACGGTGAGCAGGGTGGGCTCGGAGGAGTCGACCCGGGTGTGCCCCAGCCGCGCCGCGAGCAGGTCTTTCGACTCCGCCAGCGACATGACGTCCAGACGGATCGGGATCGCGGCCTCGGCGGCGACCAGGCCCGAAAGCACGTCCCGGCTCGTCACCACCGCCATGCACCGGGACGAACCCGGCAGCAGCGGTCGGACCTGTGCTGAGTCTCGGGCGTTGTCGAGGACGATGAGGACGCGCTTGCCCGACAGCAGGCTGCGGTACATGCCCTGACGGGCCTCGAGCTCGGCGGGCACGCGCTGCGCCGGCACCCCGAGCGCGTGCAGCGACTCGCGCAGCGCGTGGGACGGGTCGACGGCCGTGCCCGCGGGATCGAACCCGCGCAGGTTCACGTAGAGCTGCCCGTCGGGGAACTGCGCGGCGACCCGATGCGACCAGTGCAGGGCGAGCGTGGTCTTGCCCGCGCCCGCCGGGCCCGACAGGACCGCGACCGGGGGAGGCGTGGAGTCCTCGACGCCCTTGTCGAGGATGGCGTCGAGCTGCGACAGCTGGGGCTTGCGTCCGGTGAAGCCGGGCAGGTCGGCCGGCAGCTGCGCCGGCTTGGTCCCGCGGACGGCGCCCGCCGAGCTCGGCGGCGTGCGCTGGCTCGGCGGCGTCGGGACGTTCAGCTCCGCATCCGACGACAGAATCTTCCGGTGCAGGTGCTTCAGCGCCCCGCCCGGCTCGACGCCGAGATCGCCGCTGAGGCGTCGCCTGGTGTCGCGGAACAGCGTCAACGCCTCGTCGCGGCGGCCCGCGCGGTACAGCGCCAGCATGAGCATGCCGACGACGTGCTCGTGGAGCGGTTCGGCGGCGACCATCGCGCGCAGGCGGCCGATGAGCTCGACGTGCATGCCGAGGT
>JBOGDN010000109.1:0-2963 GCA_050742995.1 Stackebrandtia sp.
GCTTCCCGCCGACGTCAGCGGATTCGCCGGGCGCTCCGCCGCGCTGAAAGCCCTTGACGACTTCCTCGACGAAGACCAGATCTCCCGTCCCGTCGTGATCACCGCGATCGCCGGCGCCGCGGGGGTCGGCAAGACCGCGCTGGCGGTGCACTGGGCGCACCGGGTCGCCGCGCATTTCCCCGACGGTCAGCTGTACGTGAACCTGAAGGGCTTCGACCCCTCCGGCGAGTTGACGACGCCGGCCGAGGCGGTGCGCGGTTTCCTGAACGCCTTGGCAGTGCCCAAGGAGCGGATTCCCGCCGGATTGGACGCTCAAGCCGCCCTGTATCGCTCGTCGCTGTCCGGAAAACGCGTCCTGGTGGTGCTGGACAACGCCCGCGACGCCGAGCAGGTGCGTCCGCTGCTGCCGGGCAGCACCGGCTGCCTGGCCGTGGTGACCAGCCGCCACCAGCTGTTCGGCCTCGTGGCCTCCGAAGGCGCCCGCCCGGTGCCGCTCGACGTGCTCGCCGACGAGGAGGCGCGGCAGCTGATCGCCGGCCGCATCGGCGCCGACCGCACGGCCGCCGAGCCCGAAGCCGTCGACGCGATCGTCGCCGCCTGCGCCGGACTCCCGCTGGCCCTGGCCGTCGCGGCGGCCCGCGCCGCCGTCAGCCCGGCGACGACGCTGGCGGAGCTGGCCGGTCAGCTGCACGACAGCCTGGACGCCTTCGGCGGCGACGACGAGGCGGTGAACCTGCGGGCGGTCTTCTCCTGGTCATACCGGACCCTCGAAGCGGAGACGGCCCGGCTGTTCCGGCTGCTTGGGCTGTTCCCCGGTCCGGACGTCTCGCTGCCGGCCGCGGCGAGCCTCGCCGGCGCCCCCGTGCGAGAAACCCGCGCCCGCCTGGCCCAGCTGCGCGACGCCCACCTGATCGTCGAACACGTCCCGGGCCGATATACCCTCCACGACCTGCTGCGGACCTATGCATGGGAGCTGACGCGGCAACGCGATTCCGCGGACGACCGGCGAGCGGCGCAGCGACGCCTCTTCGACTGGCTGCTGCACACCGCGCTCGCCGCCGAGCTGCTCATCAACCCCAGCCGAGACCCGATCGCGCTTTCCGCGCCCGCCGCCGGCGTCGTCGTCGCGCCCCCGACCGAGTACCAGTCGGCGTTCGACTGGTTCGACGTCGAACGCACGGTTCTGCTGGCGGCCGTCGACTCCGCCGCCGCGTCGGGCTCCGACGACCACGCCTGGCAGCTGGCCTGGACGCTGAACACGTTCCTCAACTATCAGGGGTACTGGCGCGAGTGGATCGAAAGCCAGCAGACCGCGCTGGGAGCGGCCACGCGACAGTCGAACCGGCCCGCGCAGGCGCGCATCCACTGTCAGCAGTCCCAGGCGGTGCTCACCCAGCCGGGAACCTGCGACGAGGCCCGCGCCCATCTAGACGCCGCCCTTGCCCTGTACGTCGAACTCGACGACGTCGCCGGACAGGGCAGGGTCCACATGAGTCTCGGTGGCTTGGCGCGGCGGATGGAACGCGAGGAAGCGGCACTTGAGCACAATCTGCTGGCCTTGGAGCGCTACCGCGCCGCCGGCTACGAGCGGGGCGCGGCCCTGGCTCTCAACAACGCCGGCTGGCATCACGCCCAGCTCGGCGACCTGGGACGGGCCATGGAGTGCTGCCGGGAAGCGCTCGACGTCTACGAACAACTTGACGACCCGCACGGCGAGGCGATCATCTTGGACAGTCTCGGGTATATCCGGGAGCGGCTCGGCGATCATCGCGAATCCGTCGCCTGCTATCGAAGCGCCGTGGAGAAGTTCCGGGACTCCGGCGACCGCTACAACGAAGCCAAGACCCTCTCCCGACTCGCCGACGTCTGCCGCGCCGCCGACGACGCCGCCGGGGCCCGCGACTGCTACAAGCGGGCGCTCGACGTCTTCGAGGATCTCGGCCTCTCCGACGCCGAACGGATCCGCGCCGAACTCGACCGGCTCTCCTCCGACGCGTGAGACGACGCCGAGCGCCTTCCTCTTGCGCGCTCGACGTCGTCGAATCAACTAGCTTGCGACGTGTCGGCTAACTGGCCGATCGTCTCGTCGACCCAGTCTTGCCACCAGTCGATGTTGGTGTACACCTCCGGGCCGTTCAGGCAGCCGGATTCGCCCGGACCGCGGCTGGTGAGACCGAAGATCTTCCACTCCTCGCCGTCCTTGAACATCACGGGGCTTCCCGAGTCGCCGAAGCACGGTCCGCTGTCGCCATTGGGGATGTCGACGCACAGGTCGCCCGGAGTGATGTCGAACTCGTCGCCGTACTTGCAGTCGTCGAAGTTCAGCAGCTTGGTGTCCAGCTCCTGAGCCTCCTGGGGAATCGAGCCCGAGTCGTCTTCGGCGGTGCGGCCCCAGCCGATGATGCGGACGGGGTCGTCTCCCGACGGGTGAATCGACGTGGCCACCGGCTCCGCGGCAGCGGCGTGCTCCAGCTTGATCAGCGCGATGTCGGCGGCGCTTTCGTTGTCGGTTCCCCAGTAGGGGTGAGTCTCGAAGGCCTCGGCGTTGATGGTCTCGCCGCCCAGGTAGTCGTTCGATCCGACGTTGACGTGGAAATCGGCCGGGTCGAGCTTAACGCCGTCCACACTGGCCACACAGTGGGCCGCGGTGAGGATCCATTCGGGGGCCACGAGCGACCCGCCGCAGCGGTGCGGACTCGGCCTGTCGCCTTGGTCCTTGTACTGCATCGAGGCGTGGAACGTGTAGTCCTCGCTGGCGGGCTGGCCGCCGATGATCTTGGTTCCGGCCTCGTCGTCGGGGTTAGCGCCGTATTCGCGGTCGGCGTATGCCAGACCGCCGACGCCGAGGGCTGCCACCGCGACCGCCGTAGCCGCGGCTGTGAGGGCGAATTTTCGCCTCATTTTCGTCCTTTCGGGGTGTCTGAAACTGCACGCATAGGCGCCGGCGAGGCGGTGTCGGGGGG
>JBOGDN010000110.1:0-2564 GCA_050742995.1 Stackebrandtia sp.
CTCGCCGGTGGCGGCGTTGAGGCCCTGGCCGGCGGGGAGGTTCTTGACCTTCTCCGCCACGACGCCGCCCTCAAGGCCGGCGTTGGCCGCGATCTGCTTCAGCGGCGAGGTAAGCGCCGCCTTCACCAGCAGGACGCCGGTGGCCTCGTCGCCTTCCAGCTCGACCTTGTCGAACGCGGTCGCGCCGGCCTGCACCAGCGCCACGCCGCCGCCGGGCACGATGCCCTCTTCGACGGCCGCCTTGGCGTTGCGCACGGCGTCCTCGATGCGGTGCTTGCGCTCCTTGAGCTCGACCTCGGTGGCCGCGCCGACCTTGATCACCGCGACGCCGCCGGCCAGCTTGGCCAGCCGCTCCTGCAGCTTCTCGCGGTCGTAGTCGGAGTCGGAGTTCTCGATCTCGGCGCGGATCTGAGCGACCCGGCCGTCGATCTGCGCCTGGTCGCCGGCGCCGTCGACGATGGTGGTCTCGTCCTTGGTGATGACCACCTTGCGGGCGCGGCCCAGCAGGTCGACGGTGGCGTTCCCCAGCTTGAGGCCGACCTCTTCGCTGATGGGCTGCCCGCCGGTGAGGATGGCGATGTCGCCGAGCATGGCCTTGCGGCGGTCGCCGAAGCCGGGCGCCTTCACCGCGGCGGACTTGAAGGTGCCGCGGATCTTGTTGACGATCAGGGTGGCCAGCGCCTCGCCCTCGACGTCCTCGGCGATGATCAGCAGCGACTTGCCGCCCTGCATGATCTTCTCCAGGATCGGCAGCAGGTCCTTCACCGCCGAGATCTTGGAGTTGGCGATCAGGATGTACGGCTCCTCCAGGACGGTTTCCATGCGGTCCTGGTCGGTGACGAAGTATCCGGAGATGTAGCCCTTGTCGAAGCGCATGCCCTCGGTGAGCTCAAGCTCCAGGCCGAAGGTGTTGGACTCCTCGACGGTGATGACGCCTTCCTTGCCGACTTTGTCCATCGCCTCGGCGATGATGTCGCCGACGGTCTGGTCGCCGGCGGAGATCGAGGCGGTGGCGGCGATCTGGTCCTTGGACTCGATGTCCTTGGACAGCTTGGCCAGCTCTTCGGCGACGGCAGCCACGGCGGTCTCGATGCCGCGCTTCAGCGCGATCGGGTTGGCGCCGGCGGCGACCGACTTCAGCCCCTCTTTGACAATCGCCTGCGCGAGGACGGTGGCGGTGGTGGTGCCGTCGCCGGCGACGTCGTCGGTCTTCTTGGCTACCTCTTTGACCAGCTCGGCGCCGATCTTCTCGTAAGGCTCCTCAAGCTCGATCTCCTTGGCGACGGACACGCCGTCGTTGGTGATCGTCGGGGCGCCCCATTTTTTGTCAAGCACGACGTTGCGGCCCTTGGGCCCGAGCGTCACCTTGACGGCGTTGGCAAGGGTGTCCATTCCCCGCTCAAGGCCGCGGCGCGCTTCCTCGTCGAACGCAATCGTCTTAGCCATTCGGCTTGTACCCTTCTGGATGTCTGCTGACACGTCTCATAAAAGCCGGGCGGGCGGCCCGCGACGACACGACCACCGAAGGTGGTTCCACCACCCGGACTGTGCTGGCACTCAACTGACGCGAGTGCCAGTAACAGGTATAGCACTCGCACCGCGAGAGTGCCAACAGCGGGTCGCTCATGAGCCGCAGGCCACGGCGACCGCGAGGCGGCTCAGGCGTCGGCGGCGGCCGCGAGAGACTCGGCCGTGACCTCTTCTCGCGCCGAACGCAGACCCGCGTAGACGCACAGAATCGCGCCGACCATCCACACCGCCGGCGCCAGAAGCAGCAGCGAGACGACGGCCTGCACCAGCGCGATCACCGCGAACGCGGCGCCGTCGCCGAGCGTGGAGTCGGCGCCCGCGCCGAACGCGGCGGCGACGCACCCGCCAAGCAGGCCCACGACGCAGCCGTAGACGGACGCGACGAGCCAGGTGATGAGGAGCCGTCCCAGCGCCGCGGCGAAACCGGAGTGCACCAGCTTGATCGACCGCAGGTAGGAGTTGGCGCGTTCGAAGACGGTGACCGGCGCGACGAGGCTCAGCGCGACCAGCGCCCACAGGCCGGGCAGCACGCACAGCACCAGCCCGACGACGACGGTGACGTAGGCGAGAATCCCCCAGCCCCACAGGCTGAGGCCGCGGGTGAACCCGTAGCGCAGCGACTCGCCGAAGTCGGACGTCTGACCGACGGCTTCCTTGGCCGCCACGCGCAGCGCGCCCGCCCAGGCCACGGCGGTCAGGTAGCCGAGCACCAGACCCAGGATCAGCGACGGGCCGCCCCTGCCGACGACTTCCCAGCCGTACGCGTCGAAGCCGCCCGCGTCCCGGGTGGAGAAGTTATAAGAGGTCCCGAACACCAAAGAGGGCAGGAACACCCCGACCAGCATCAGCGGGCCGATGCTGCGCCAGCTGCGCCCGAAGACTTCCATGGTGCGGCTCCACCAGCCGCCGACGCTGTCGGAGACCAGGGGGTCGTCCGGAGACGGACCCCAGTACGGATCGTCGGGCTGACCGGCGTTTGTCGCGCTCACGACGGCACGTTACCAATCCGGCGCGGCCGCGGCGTAGAAATGAGG
>JBOGDN010000111.1:0-3482 GCA_050742995.1 Stackebrandtia sp.
GCCGTAGACCATGCCGAAGAGGGCCAGACCGCAGGCCCAGGCGATCAAAGTGCCGCGCTGCAGCCTCCAGGCCAGGCCGAGCGGACCCGACAGCCACCTCGGCGCGTCGGCGGCGCCGCCACGGGGCTGACGCAGCCCGGCGCCGACGTCACGACGAACGCTCAAGCTCACCGCGAGGACGGTCAGCGCGACCGCGACGGCCAGCGAGATGCCAAGCGGCCACCACCTGTCGTCCACGTAGGACTTCGTAAACTGCGACCAGCCGATCGGCGTCGCCCACGACAGGTTCCCGTCTCCGGCGTCGCCGACGGCGCGCAGCACGTAGGCGGCGCCCGCGACGGCCATGCCCAGCCCCGACGCGCCGCGGGCGCTGTAGGTGATCTGGGAGGCCACCGCGCCCACGCCGGCGAAGACGACGCCGACCGCGGCCAGGGACATCGAGTACAGGAAGGAGCTGTCCGCCGGCAGCGCGTCCAGCGACGCGGGCATCAGCGCGGTCAGCACCAGCGCGATCGTCAGGTTGACCCCGACGACGACCGTCAACGCCGAGACCATCGGCGCGTGGCGACCCACGACGGCGGCGCGCACCAGCTCGGCGCGGCCGGTCTCTTCCTCGGCGCGCAGGTATCGCACCGTCAGCAGCACGCTCATCAGCGCGATGATCAGCGCCATCATGGCGAGGTACTCGTTGGCGATCATCGCGCCGAAGGTGTAGTCGTCCAGGCCGAAGCCGGGACCGGACATGGCGCGCGCCGCCGGGCTGTCCATCAACGCCGCGCGCGCCTGCCGCGAGGCCGCGTCTGGATACAGCTCCTTGAAGCTGGGCAAGAAGGAGACGGCGAAAAACACGATCGCCGATATCCACACCAGGAGCCGGATCCGGTCGCGCCGCAGCGTGAACCGGATGAGCGTGCCGGTCCCCTTCAGACTGTGCTTCGCGCCGGAGGGGGCCGGCGCGCTCGCCGTCTTGGCGGCGGTCGCGGTCGTCATTTCTCCGCCTTCGCGTCGCCGGCCGAGCCGTTGAGGTCGGCCAGTTCGTCGCCGTAGTGGCGCAGGAAAAGCTCTTCCAATGTGGGCGGCTGGCTGACGAGGCTGCGGATTCCGAAGCCGGTCAGGTGGTTCATCGCGGCCTCGAGGTTGACGGTCTCCACGTCGAAGCGGACGTGGTTGTCCTCGAGCTTGACGTCGTGCACGCCCTCAAGCCCTTCGATCCCGGTCGCCGGGCGAGCGGTGTCGGCGGAGATGGAGGTGCGGGTCAGGTGCCGCAGCTCGGCCAAAGTGCCGCTTTCGACGGTCTTGCCGAGTCTGATGATGCTCACCCGGTCGCACAGCGCCTCGACCTCGGCCATGATGTGGCTGGACAGCAGCACGGTGCGTCCCTCGGCCTTGACGTCGGCGATGCAGTCCTGGAACACGGATTCCATCAGAGGGTCGAGGCCGGAGGTGGGCTCGTCGAGCACGAGCAGCTCGGCGTCGGAGGCCAGCGCGGCCACGAGGGCGACCTTCTGCCGGTTGCCCTTGGAGTAGGTGCGGGCCTTCTTGGTGGGGTCCAGGTCGAAGCGCTGCAGCAGGTTTTCCTTGCGCGAGCGGTCGAGACCGCCGCGCAGCCTGCCGAGCAGGTCGATGGACTGGCCTCCGGTGAGGCTCGGCCACAGGTTCACGTCGCCGGGCACGTATGCCAGCCGGCGGTGCAGGTCGACGGCCTGGTCCCACGGGTCGCCGCCGAACAGCCGGACCTTGCCGGCGTCGGCGCGCAGCAGCCCGAGCAGGACGCGGATGGTAGTGGTCTTGCCCGATCCGTTGGGCCCCAGGAAGCCGTGGACTTCTCCGGAGGCCACCTGCAGGTCGAGTTCGTCGAGGGCACGTACGGGGCCGTAGTCCTTGACCAGACCCGCGATGTCGATTGTCGTCGTCATGGGGAGAAGGTACCACGAATTTCACGAATTTGTGAAACGTCAAAATTCTGTGTTCTAATATGCTGGTCAACCGACCATAACCCGAGGAGGGGATCGCCACTCATGAATTCGCCAGACCCGCCGTCGCCCGACCCCGAGCGGATGCTCGACTACGTCGAACGCTTCGCCTTGGTGCTCCACGCCAACGGCGTCCCCCGGATGCCGGCGCGGGTGTTCGCCTATGTCCTCGCCGAAGACGCCGAGGAATACACCGCCGCGGACCTGGCCGAGGGGTTGCAGGTCAGCCCTGCCGCGATCTCCGGGGCGGTCCGCTATCTGACGACCGTCGGGATGCTCTCCAAGAGCCGCAAGCCGGGCTCGCGCGCCGACCACTACCGCATCTTCGACAACGAGATCTGGAGCATGATCATCTCCCAGCGGGAGCCGATGCTGCGCGCGTACATGACTTCCGCCGCCGAGGGAGTGAAGCTGCTCGGCCCCGAGACGCGGGGCGGGCGCCGCATGTGGGAGACCTACGAGTTCTTCGCCTTCGTCATCACGGAGACCGACGGCATGATGCAGCGCTGGCGCGAGCACTGGGCGAAGGCGCGCGCAGAGCAAGATCCGTCCAACCTCGCGGCCGCGGGCCGCGACTCCGCCGCCGCGACGCGAGCCGGCTGATCTTCTACTCGCCAAGCACCCGCCGCAGGTAGTCGTTGGCGAAGACGCGGCCGGGATCGAGCCGGTCGCGCAGCGCCGTGAAGTCGCCGAACCGGGGATAGTCGCCGGCAAGGTCGGCGGCGGTCCGGCTGTGGAGCTTGCCCCAGTGCGGGCGGCCGCCGTGATCGAGCATGACGGCCTCCACCTCATCGAAAAATTCCTGAAAGGGCATGCCGACGTACTGGTGCACCCCGAAGTACACCGAGTCGCGGCCGTGGGACGTCGACAGCCACAGCTCGTCGGCGGCGGCCGTCCGCACCTCGACCGGGAAGACCACAGCACGGCGGTCGGCGGCGCGACGCAGCCCGGCGAACACCTCGGCGAAGGCCGCGCGCGGCACGGCGTACTCCATCTCGACGAACCTGACCCGGCGCGGGGTGCAGAACACCCCGTGCGACTGGTCGACGTAGGTGCGAGCCGAAAGGGCGCGCGACGACACCCACGTCACGGCCGGCACGGTCGCCGGGACCGCCCGGGCCAGGCCGCACGCGGCCGCGAACACCCGGTTGGACAGGAACTCGTCGTCCAGCCAGCGGCGCAGCCGCGACAGCGGCTCGCCGGACTCGGCGCGATTGTTGCGCTTGACAAGCGCCCGGTCGGCGCGCGGGAACCAGTAGAACTCGAAGTGGTCGTTGGCCTCGGCCATGGCGTCGAACTCGGACGTCACCCGATCCAGCGGCATCGGCCGCTCGTCGGCGTGCAGCCGGAACGCGGGGACGCAGCGCACCGTGACGTCGGTCAGCACCCCGAGCGCGCCAAGACCCAGCGCCGCCGCGCCGAGCTCGGGGTCGTCGCGGGTGTAGCGGCGGACCTCGCCGAGGCCGTCGACGAGAGTCGCGGCCGACACGAAGGTCGCCAGCCCTCCCA
>JBOGDN010000112.1:0-16109 GCA_050742995.1 Stackebrandtia sp.
CCGCCGGCGCCGTGCTCGACGCCGCGGCGGGAATCGTCCTCGACTACCTGACGTTGACAAATCCGGAGCTGGGGCCCGCCCCTCGATCTGGTCCGGCGCGGCTGTTCGTCGCCGCACGAGCCGGCGCGACCCGATTGATCGACAACGCCCCCGTCACAGTTGGAGACCGTGATGCTTAGGACCATGTTCAAGTCGAAGATCCACCGTGCGACGGTGACTCAAGCCGACCTGCACTACGTCGGCTCCGTCACCGTGGACGAGGATCTGCTGGACGCGGCCGACCTGTTGCCCGGCGAACAGGTCGCCATCGTCGACATCACCAACGGCGCCAGGCTGGAGACGTACGTGATTCCGGGCGAGCGCGGCAGCGGCGTGCTGGGCATCAACGGCGCCGCCGCCCGCTTGGTGCAGCCCGGAGACCTCGTGATTCTCATCTCGTACGCGGCAGTTGACGACCGCGAAGCCCGCGAGTTCCGGCCGACGGTGGTGCACGTCGACTCCGGAAACCGCGTGGTGGAACTGGGCGACGACCCCGCTCACGTCGCGCCGGGCACCGCCGGTGACCCGATCCCCAGCCCGTTTGTCGCCGAAAAGCGGACGGCCGGCCCGCAGCCGGTGGCATAGGCTCGGCGTTCATGAACGACGAGAAAAAAGCCCCCGAAGGCGACGCCAAGACCGAGGACTCCAAGGCCGCCGAGCCCTGCGACGACCTCGTCGTCACCACGCACGCCGTCGGCGATCTCGACTACACCGCCACCTGCGGGCGGATCGTGTTGCGTGAAGAGGTCTTCGAGGACGACAAGTTCACCGGCCATCGGCCCAAGGCCGAGGTGTCCGTCACCTCGTACACCTTGGACGGCGTCGACTCGACGCGGCGTCCGGTGACGTTCGCGTTCAACGGCGGGCCGGGTTCGTCCAGCGTGTGGCTGCATCTTGGGGTGTTCGGCCCGCGCCGGGTCGTCTCCGGCGACGTCGGCGCCATGGAGCCCCCGCCGTATGATCTCGTCGACAACGACGAAACCCTGCTGCGCCACAGCGACCTGGTGTTCATCGACCCGGTGTCGACGGGCTTTTCGCGGGCCGTCGGCGGGGAGAAGGCCAAGCCGTATCACGGTTTCAAGGGCGACATGGAGTCCGTCGCCGAAGTAATTCGACTGTGGACTACTCGTAACAATCGCTGGATGTCCCCGAAGTATCTGGCCGGGGAGTCCTATGGCGGCACCCGGGCCGGCGCGCTCGCCGAACATCTGCAAACCCGGTACAACATGTACCTCAACGGGATCGTGCTGATCGCGCCGGCGCTCGACTTCACGACTTTCCATTTCTCCGAAGGAAACGACGCGACCTTCCCGATGTTCCTTCCCACGTACGCGTCCATCGCGCACTACCACGGGCTGCATCCCGGACGCTCCCACGCCGAGGTCGTCGACGAGGCGCGCGAGTACGCCGCCGCCGAGTTCCCGCGGGTGCTCGCGCTCGGCGCGCGGCTGTCGCCGGAGGAGCGATCACGGGCCGTGGCCAAGGTGGCGAAGCTGACCGGTCTTTCGGAGGAGTACGTCGACGCGGTCAATCTGCGCGTCGAGGATGTGCGGTTCTTCACCGAGCTGCTGCGCGGCCGGCGCAAGGTGGTGGGCCGGCTCGACTCCCGGTTCACCGGCCCCGACGTCGACTACGGGCGGGAGCGCATGTCGGCCGACCCGTTCCTCAACGCGATCTTCGGGCCGTACGCGGCCGCGCTGAACCACTATCTGCGGGCCGAGCTGGAGTACAAGAACGACCTGCCGTACGAGATCATCTCCCGCAACGTGCACCCGTGGTCCTACGAGGACTTCGAAGGAGCACATGTGACGGTCGTCGACAAGCTCGCCGCCGCGATGCGGACCAATCCGCACCTGCGAGTGCACGTGGCTCTCGGCTACTACGACGGCGGAATCCCCTTCGCCAGCGTCGAGCATTCGATCGCGCACCTGGCGATCCCGCCGGAGCTGTACGACAACGTCGAGATCAAGCACTACCCGACCGGGCACATGATGTATGTCCACGAAGAATCCCGGGTGCGGCAGTCACGCGACCTGGCGGCCTTCGTCACCGGCGGGCAGGCGTGATCGACCTTCCGGAGCTGCCCCGCCTGCCGCGGCGACTGCTGGCGGCCGAGCCGAGCTGGACCGAGACCACCGACGTGTGCGTGGTCGGCTCCGGGGTGGCCGGGCTGACCACGGCGCTTTACCTGCGCGAGGCCGGGCTGCACGTCACAGTGGTGACCAAAGTTGACATAGACGAGGGTTCGACCCGCTGGGCCCAGGGCGGCATCGCCGCCGTCCTCGATCCGCTCGACTCCCCCGACGCCCACGCCCGCGACACGGTCGTGGCCGGAGTGGACCTGTGCGACGAGGCGGCCGTGGACGTCATGGTCGCCGAAGGGCCCGAACGGGTCCGCGAGCTGATCCACGCCGGCGCGCGATTCGATCGCCACCCCGACGGTTCTCTCATGCTGACCCGCGAAGGCGGGCACCGAGCGCGCCGCATCATTCACGCCGGCGGCGACGCCACCGGCGCGGAGGTGCAGCGGGCCTTGCACGAGGCGGTGCGGCGCGACCCGTGGATCCGGTTGATCGAGCACGCCCTTGTGCTGGATCTGCTGCGCGATCGGCAGGGCAAGGTCTGCGGCGTCAGCCTGCACGTGCTCGGCGAGGGCACGGAGGACGGCGTCGGCGGGGTGCTGTCCCGCGCGGTGGTGCTCGCCACAGGCGGAATGGGGCAGATCTACGCCTCCACCACCAATCCCGCCGTGTCGACCGGCGACGGGGTCGCCGCGGCGCTGCGCGCCGGCGCCGCCGTCGCCGACGTGGAGTTCGTCCAATTTCATCCCACAGTCTTGTATCTTCCGGGCAGCCGTGACCGCCAGCCCTTGATCTCCGAGGCGTTGCGCGGCGAAGGCGCGCACCTGGTCGACGGCGAGGGAGAACGTTTCATGGTCGGCGCGCACGAGCTGGCCGAGTTGGCGCCGCGCGACGTCGTCGCCAAGGGGGCGACCCGCGTCATGCGTCGCGAAGGCGGCGACAACGTCTGGCTGGACGCCCGGCATCTGGGCAAGGAGACTCTCGAGTCCCGTTTTCCCACCATTGTGGCCTCGTGTCGCGCCGTCGGCGTCGATCCCGTCGTCGATTTGATTCCCGTGGCTCCGGCCGCGCACTACGCCTCCGGGGGTGTGCGCAGCGACCTGCGTGGACGCAGCAGCGTGCCCGGGTTGTACGCCTGTGGAGAGGTCGCGTGCACGGGAGTGCACGGCGCCAACCGGTTGGCGTCCAACTCCTTGTTGGAGGGGCTGGTGTTCGCCCGGCGCATCGCCTCGGACATCGCCGCCGACCCGCCCGCCCAGACCGATCCCGTGCCGGGCGACGCCGACACTCCCTCGTGGGTGGTGTCCACGACCATGCGAGAAGGCCTGCAGCGCGCCATGTCTTCGGGCGCGGGAGTGCTGCGCAGTGCGGACAGCCTGGCCGAGACCGCGTCCGTCCTTCGTGAACTCGGCGAGCGGCGGTCCGAGCGGCCCCGCACCGCCACGTGGGAAGTCACCAACCTGGTCACCGTCGCCTCGGCCTTGACCGCCGCGGCATACGCGCGCAGGGAAACCCGCGGCTGCCACTGGCGCGAGGACTATCCCGACGCCGATCCCGACTGGCGGGGGCGGCTGTCGGCGGCGCTGACACGCGACGGAGCCTTGACCGAAACCTGGGAGAAGCCGTGAACGCCGCTGAAAAACTCGCAGAAGCCGGGCTCGACCCCGCGAAGGTGCGTGAGATCGTCCAGCGCGCCCTTGACGAAGACCTCGGCGTGCCGCGCAGCGACCCCACGAGCGAGGCGATCTTTCCGCTCGACGTGCACGGCGACGCCGAGCTGGTCGCGCGACAGGACGGGGTGGTGGCGGGCCTCGTCGTCGCCGAGGCCGTTTTCGGCAGCTTTGACGCGCCGGGCGCCGAGATCGTCTTCACGCGGAGGGTCGCCGAGGGCGATCGAGTCGCCGCGGGCGAGGTGCTGGCGACGGCGTCTGGACCGGTGCGGCATCTGCTCATGGCCGAGCGCACCGTCTTGAACTTCCTGTGCCGTATGTCCGGAGTGGCCACCCATACCCGCCGCTGGGCGGAGCTGCTCGCCGACACGAAGGTGACCGTCCTGGACACCAGGAAGACCACGCCCGGGCTGCGGGTTCTCGACAAGTACGCGGTGCGCGTCGGAGGCGGCGGCAACAAGCGCGTCGGCCTGTTCGACGTGGCGATGATCAAGGACAATCACAAGTTCGCCGCCGGATCGGTGACCGTCGCCTACGAGAGGGTGCGCGCGGAGCGCCCCGACATCGACATCCAAGTCGAAGTGGACACAATCGACGAGGCGCGCGAGGCCGTGGCCGCGGGTGCGGACTTCCTGCTGTGCGACAACATGACTCCGGACCAGCTGCGGGAGGTCGTCGCGGCCGTCGGCGACGTCGCCCGCTTGGAGGCCACCGGCGCCATCACTTTGGCTTCCGCCGCGGAATACGCCGCGACCGGCGTCGACTATATTTCCTCCGGCGCGCTGACCCATTCGTCGCCCATTCTCGACATCGCGTTGGACGTCAGGAGCTGAACCTTGCTTTTGTGTGTGGACATCGGAAACACCAACACGGTTCTGGCCACTTTCGAAGACGAAGACCTGGTGCACGACTGGCGCATCAAGACGGATCCTCGCGCTACCGCCGACGAGATGGCGCTGACCTTTCGCGGGCTGCTTGACGGCGACAACGTCCAGGTCACCGGCATCTGCGTCAGCTCGACCGTGCCGCAGGCGCTGCGGGAGCTGCGCGTCATGCTGGGCAGGTACTACCCGGAGGTGCCGACGGTCCTGGTGGCGCCCGGCGTGCGCACCGGCGTCCAGCTGGCGATCGACAACCCTCGCGAAGTCGGCGCCGACCGCATCGTCAACACCCACGCCGCGTTTCAGATGTACGGCGGTCCCGCGGTGATCGTCGACTTCGGCACGTCCACCAACATCGACGTGGTCTCGGCGCGCGGGGAGTTCCTCGGAGGCGCGTTCGCCCCGGGAATCGAGATCTCCATCGACGCCCTCGCCTCGCGCGCGGCGCAGTTGCAGAAGGTGGAGGCGGTCAAGCCGCGATCCGTCATCGGCAAAAACACAGTAGAGTGTCTACAGTCGGGAATCATCTACGGCTTCGCCGGGCAGATCGACGGTTTGGTGGGGCGCATCGTCGACGAGCTGAGCGAGCCGGTGCGGGCCGTCGTCGCCACCGGCGGACTCGCGCCCGTCGTCATCGGCGAATGCAGCACCGTCACCTGCCATGAGCCCATGCTCACCCTCATAGGCCTGCGAATGATCTACGAACGCAACCGAACCGCCTCCGCATAGCGCGCGGAGTCTGACATGAAGGACGGCCCCTGGAGGGGGGGAGTCCAGGGGCCGCGGGGGGTCCGGCTCCGGGGGGGATGACGAGCCGGACCCGCTCAGCGGCCACGGGGGAGGCAACCGCTGAGGTCTAACGGCGGCGACGCCGAAGGGAGGAAAAGCGCCGTGCGCGCCGTATTAAACCAAGCATGCCCGATAGTCGCCGGTTCGTCCACACCTGGAGGCGAGAACCACGTCGAGTGACAGATCGATTTCAATCGAATATTAGGACACCGGTATTAGACTCGTGCGGCATGAGCGCTTCCACGCCGAACGGCGCGGCGTTTTTCGATCTGGACAAGACGATGATCGCCAAATCCAGTGCTTTGGCATTCGGCCGTCCGCTGTACCACGGCGGTCTGCTGGGACGTCGCGACGTCCTCAAAGCCGCGTACGCGCAACTGGCGTATCTCATCGCCGGGGCGGACGAAGACCAGATGGTGCGCACCCGCGACTACCTGGCTGAACTGTGCCGCGGCTGGGAGGTCGAGCAGGTGCGGCAGATCGTCGCCGAGACGCTCGGGGAGCTGATCGACCCCTACATTTACGCCGAGGCTGTCGCGCTTGTCGAGGCGCATCGGGCGGCCGGGCGCGACGTCGTCCTGGTCTCGGCCTCGGGCGACGAGATGGTGCGTCCCATCGGCAAACTGCTGGGGATCGAGGACGTCATCTCCACCCGCATGGTCATCGAGGACGGGCGCTACACCGGCGACATCGACTTCTACGCCGCCGGCCCGGCCAAGGCCGAGGCCATGGCCGAACTCGCCAAGGACCGCGGTTACTCGCTGTCCCAGTGCTACGCCTACTCGGACTCGATCACCGACGTGCCGATGCTTGAGGCGGTGGGCCACCCCACCACGGTCAACCCGGACCGCGCCCTGCGCAGGCTGGCGCTGGAGCGCGGTTGGCCCATGCTGTCGTTCAAACACCCGGTGTCGCTGCGCCGTCGCGTCGCTGCTTTGCGGGGAAGGCCGTCCGCGCCGGTCGCGGCCGTGGCGCTTGGCGTCGGCTTGACACTCGTCGTCGGGGCGCTCTGGTACGCCCGTAAACGCCGGCGCGCGACCTGTACCGGCGCCGCGTAACGGCTGTGACAGGGTGAGTAGGTGTTCAAGAGGAAGCGAAGAGACTCCGACTCCGGCATCGGGGGCGCACTTCTTTTCCGCCGGCTGTTCGCGGGCCTCGGCGATCTGCCGACGAGCCGACGGGTCGAGGTAGAGGCGTACACCTCCGAGCTGCTGGCGGCCGTCGGAGTGAGCGTGTCGAAAATGCCCGCCGCCAAGACGCCGCTGATGAGCGCGATGGTCGCCTACCTGGCGCAGCGCGGCGACACGCCCGCGTGCGCGGTGCTGGCCGCCGTCGCCGACCTGTCCGACGACTGGAGGACGCGGCAGCTGGCGCAAGACAAACTCGACGAGCTGGCCGAATCTGCTCCAGAGTGGAGCCGAGACCCGGTGGCCTTCGACGAGTGCTGGACGGCCGGCGACGCCTACGGCGACCGTCGGGACACGGTGCTGACCGTCAAGGCGGGAGCGCAGCGCTACGCCCTCGCCGCGCGCGTCGACGGCGACGGGGCCGCCGCGGGACCGGCGCTGCGCGAGATAGAAGTCGTCGAACCCGAAGCCGCCGTGGCCGCGCTGAAGCAAACCCACGGCGACGAGTCGTCCGTCGTCGAACGAGCATCGCCCACAAAGGCCGTAGAACCGCTGCTCGCCGCCGCCGCCAACACCCCGCCCCCCGGCGAGGTCGACGAGTCGTCCTCGCTGTTCCGCCTGCGCCTGCTGCTGGAAGCCCGGATGCGACTGGCCCCGGGCGCCAAACGCCCGTCCGAACGACGCGCGGTGTCTCCCGAACTCGTCGAGGACACAGCCACCACCTTCCTGAGCTCCCCGGAGGCGATGTTCCTGCCCGGCGGAGACGCGACGGTCGCCGCGGCCAAGACAATCGCCGCCCACCACCTGCGCGGCGGCCTGCGCGTCAGCCCGAAACGCACCGAAACCTTCCTCGACGCCCACGACTGCGCCGCCCCGACCCCCGAAGTGCTGGAAGCCTTCAACCAGTGGGCGGCCATCCAAGCCGGCCTCCCCCAACCTGCCGTGACCGCCCTGCTGACTCGAACCCGAGAACTCACCGGCCGCGAAGCAGACGCCGACCTCGACTGACGTGCGAAGTCACGGTCGCTACGTACACCATTCCTTCTAAAGTCGCCAAACAGACGATCGCTATTTGTCGTCGGTGCGGAGTTCCCAGCCCGGCGTGCTGAACAGCGGGCGGGCGTCCTCACGGGTGACGGGTTTGCCGTAGTCGGTGCCGCGAGCGCCTCGGATGACTCCGGAGACGGTCGACTGGCCGATCGCGCCGAAGGCCCAGTGGTTCGGGTCGTTGACGTGTTCGGGCTTGGGCCTCTTGCCGGCGAGGATGTCGTCGACAATTACCCTGCGCCGCCGCCGCTGCGCGTCCAAAACGGCCTTCTGGGACTCTTTGGCGGCCTCGGCGTCCCGTTGCGCCTGGCGGGAGTGCTGCGGCATGGCCAACCCCGCGGCATGGACCCTTGTCGACACCTTTTTGGGCGCGCGCTGCCAGTTGTTGTGCTGGCGGGTGCGACTGTTGGCCGAGTTGGCGATGGTGTTCGTCAGCGACTGCAGTCGAAGCTGCGCCTGCGCGATCTTGGACGTGCCGACAGGACGCGCTCCGATGACGCGCCCGGCACGGGAGTCGGCGTTGACCGTCCGCCCAGGCTGCGGCGCGGCCTTCGACGCCGGAGCGCTGCCGATGACCGGCCGGACGACGGGCCGGTTGGAGACGAACCGGTTGCCGCTGGCCGTCCCGCGTCCCGAAACGTTCCCGCGAGGCGCTTGTGCGTTGTTGCGTGCGGCGTTGCCGGATGCGGGGTGCCGCGGCGTGTTGCTCACGCCGCCGCGTCCGCCGGGCGTCCCGGCGTTTCGCTGTTGCGGAAGCCCGGACCGCTGCCCGTTCATGTTGCCGGCGGCCGGCCCGCGTCCATTTGGCATTGTGGAGCGCATGCCCGGCGTCGCCGTCGGTCGAGGCGTCCCGCCGCGCATGGGAGGCGCCGGAGTGCCGCTGCGTATGGGGGTGCCGCCGGGCCGGAAGCTTGGCTGGGGAGTCACCGGCCGGGGAGTCCCGCCGGGAACACCGGTGGGAGGCACAACCGGAACCCCGCCGTTCCCAGGGGGAACGGTCGCGGGGGGCGCTCCCCCGGGCGTCGGCGCCCCGCCGGGAACCGGACTCGGCGGGCCGCCCGGGTTCTGCAGCTGCGGGCCGGACGAGCCGTTGTCGGGTGTGGAGGCGCCGCCGGAACTGGAAGCCGTCGGCGCACTGCCGCCGACCCCGCCAGGGCCGGCGTAGGGCTCGCCGCTGGCGTAGTAGGCCGTCTTGTATTCCCCAGGAGGATTGATCGGCTCGCGTCCGTACCACTTGGGTCCGTCGAACTGCTTCGGCTCAGCGGCAGTCACGCCGACCTGGCTGACCTTGTAGTCGTTGTCGGTCTGGCGGAAGACTTCGCGCGCCTCCTCCAAGATGTCCTGACGAGCCCTTGCCAAGCCGGCTTCGGCCGCGCCCTCGTCTCTGGGAGCCGTGTTGTTGCTCAGCATCCCGAACTGATCGGGATCTTCGATGTACGCGGCGTTGACCGCCTGGTCACGCTCGTACAGCTTTTCGATTTTCTCGGCGAGCGTTTCGATGTCGTCGGCCGTCTGGTCGAGCTTGTCGGCGTGAATGCTGGCGTTGTGCTCGTCGGTGTCGGCGCTGTCCCAGACACGCTGGTACTGCTCGGCCGACACGGTCCCGCCGGCGCTGGCGAAGTTGGCTTCCAGCTCCGCGATGTCGGTTTCAGAGTCGGCCTTCACATCGGACAGCAGCGAGGCCAGTTTCCGGTAGCCGTCGGCCATGTCGCGGACGCGCGACAAGGTGGCCTTGTCGGCGCGCACGATTTCCAGCATCTGTTCCAGGGAGAATTCACCGGAGTGGTTCGCGTATCCGGCACCTTGGTCCAAATTGTTCACGACTACATCATCCCCGGGTCGGGCTCATTGTGGCTGGCGTTGCTGGTGTCGCTTGGGCGGAACTGGGCCGCCACTTCGTCGGCGTTGTCGTGGTCGCCGCCGGTGTAGTCCTCGTCGGCCACGGCCAAGGCGTCGGACATGTCTCCGAGAGACCTCAGCAATCCGTCTTTCAACCAGGCGATTCGGAGTTCGGTGTTGTCCTTGAGGGTCTCGCCGAGTTCGCGGCCGTAGTAGTGAGGTCCGGCCGAACCAATCGGCACGCCGTTGGAGTCTTTACTCCGGCTGTCTGGGCCGTCGCTGTCGCCTCCAGCGCCGCCGAAGAGTTCGGCGATCTCGTTGATGCGAGATTCGTACCCTTGGGTGCGGTAATGCAGGTTCTCGGAGATGCCCCGCACGCTGGAGCGGTCGAAGTAAACCTCGTTCACCAAATGCCTCCCGTGGCAGTGATGCCGCAAATGTCGCTTCTGAGCCTAACAAGTCGACGCAAACCCGCTACTTTCCGTTGATTCGCGGGTGTGCATATTCCGTTTTCCCGTCGGGCTTTGGTGACGCTACCTGACTGTGTCGACACGTGCAAGACCCGCCCGCACTCTCAACACGGATGGGGAACTCATCGACGATCATGCCGGGAGCGTCGCGGTGGGTTGAGGGGTTGGTTACAGTCGCAGACATGCGATGGAGGAACACGGCCAGGCTGGCCGTCTGCGCGAGCCTGGGGGTTGGCTTGGCGATGGTGCCGGTGTCGTCGGCCAGCGCCGACGAGATCAGGAACTCCCAATGGTGGCTCGACGAACTCGATCTGCCGCGGGTTCACGACGAACTGACCACGGGAGAAGGGATGCGTATCGGCGTAATCGACACCGGTGTGGACGCCGATCACCCCGACATCGCCGACAACGTGGTGCCGGGTTTGGACACGTTCTCGAGGGACACCGCGGCCGACGGCCGTGAAGACGACATGGGGCACGGCACGGGCATGGCGTCGCTTGTGGCAGGACACGGTCACGGGGATGGCGGCCAGGACGGGGTTTTGGGTGTGGCGCCGGGGGCGGAGATCGTGCCGGTGCGGATTTTTCCCGACGGTTACGACTATTACGGCGACCACGCCGACCAGGAGACCGCCAAGAAAATCGACTTCGGCATGGTGGAAGGCATCGAGTGGCTGGTCGACGAGGCCGAGGTCGACGTGATCATGATCGCGCTGGGCGGCACCAGCTTCCCCGAACTAGAAGACGCCACGAAGTATGCCGTGGAAGACAACAACGTACCGATCGTGGCTGGCATCGGTAACAAAGAGACAACCCGTTACGGCGACCTCGGTGAAGCCCCGGCGACCTATCCGGAGGTGTTCGGAGTGTCCGCCACCGAGCAGGGAGGTGACTGGTGGGACGGTTCAGTCGAATCTAAGAACGTCTTGTTGTCGGCGCCGGGGGCGGATATTACCTCCGCCGGCTTGGACGGCGGTTACGACGAGGGCGCAAGCGGCACCTCCAACGCCACCGCGATTGTGGCGGGCGTGGTGGCGTTGATGCGCTGGCAGTGGCCCGACATGGCATGGGACGACATCGAATGGCGGATTACCGAGACCGCTGATCATCCCGATGACACCGAGGATGAAAAGGGTGGCGACAGCAAGTATGGGTGGGGGATCGTCAATCCGTATGAGGCGTTGACTGCCGAGGTTGAGCCTCCAGACGGCACCTCGTTCGAGCAGATCAACCCCGAGCCGAATCCCCGCGAGCCTGAAGACGAGGCAACTGTGGACGGCGGGGACTCCGACGACGCCGCGCTGACTGCTGCCGACAGCGGACCCCCAGCCTGGGTGTGGATCGCCGCAGCCGCGTCGGCTGCCGCCGTCCTGGCAGCGGTGGTGCTGATCCTGATGCGCCGCCGCCAGCGAGTCGCCGCTACCACCCCGGCGGCGAGCCCGCCGAACCCCGGCCCTCCAGACCAAACCCTGTAGCTCACGGTGACGAAAGTATTGACATCGTGTTGACAACCGTTGATACGCTCGCTTCCAGACACGGGGTCTGCTGAACACGGTCAGCGCCCGCGTCTGCCAATCACGGTGAGTCCCCTTTCTCGCACGGTTGTCACACGGAAGGCACCCTTCATGAGCAACGGTGTAGACGTCGACCCCGACGCGGTAGGCGACGCCGCCGACAATGTGAGCGCGGTCGGATTGTTCGCCGGAGAGTCGGGCTCCGACGGAATGCGAATATCGAGTGACGACGCGGGTGCTCGGCACGACTCGCTGAATGGTCTGAAACTTGCCGATGCGCTAGACGCCCTGGACGATGCCTGGGCGGACAAGTGCCGATCGTTCAGCAGCGACATGGCCAACTACGCGTGGAACCTGCGCGGCTATGCCTCCTCGGTCGAAGACGAGGACTACAAGCATTCCGCCGAGCTCGGCGGTGCCGAAGTCGGAACCGACGCCGACCGCGCCGAGGCCGATTGGTACGACGACCTTCCCAGTTACGACGACGTCCACGGCGTTTCCTGACGGGAGGTGTAGCTATGACAGAACCTTTGGCCTGGAAACTCCTCTACGACTTGAAACTCGGCGGATTCGAAGACTGTGCGAGCGCCTGGGAAAAGATTGCCGACAACCTCGAAGACGAACTCGGCGACCTCGACTCCGGGCTCGACAAACTGGACGCGGCCCTGGGTGCCCTGGCGGATAATCCGCTGTACTCACCCGGTCGAGAAGCGGCGCTGAACGAAGGAACCGATCTACGAGACCGTCTCGGCGACGCCGGAGTCGAAGCCGACGCAGTCCACCAAGTTCTCTCCGACGCGCTGGAAGACCTCAAAGACGTTCGCGGACAGTTCCGCGACAAGGTCGACGCGATCGAAGGCACTGCCGGCCCCTGGGACGGCAGCGGCAATTATCACGTCGACTTCGACGCGCAGATCGTGCGCGCCCCGTCGTCCCCGCCCGACTACCCCGACGACCAAATCGACGACCTTGGCGACTCGTGGGAAGCCGCCTGCGCCGGGGACATCGAAACCTTCGAAAAAGGCCTCAACGACCTCGCGCGAGAAGCTGGCGAAATCGACGCCGACACCGCCGGCTGGCTGGCCAACAACTCGACGAACAAGACCGACTTCAACGGCGAGGCGATCAACGAAGTCCCCTCAGTCCAAGAAGCCCAAGACGCCGCCGACGAGGTCCTCGAGGCAGCCGAAGACGGGGTGCTGACCGACGACGAGATCGACGAGGTCAACGAACTGCTAGAGGAGTACGAAGAAAACCCGTACTTCGCCGAACACCTCATGACCGGTCTCGGTCCCGACGGCCTGGTCAACATGGTCGGCGGCACCACATTCGCCTCGGGTGACAACGCACCCGACAGCGACGCGGTCAACGAGATGTACGAACACCTCGGCACCACCCTCGCCACCGCCACCGATCCGAGCAACGAACCACACGTCGACTCCGAGTGGATCGACGGCCTGATGGAACAGGGCGCTTCTCAGGTAACGGTCGCCAATCCGGATGACCCCGACGAGCCGTATGTCCAGTACGGGTACCAAGCCTTGGCACCGCTGTTGCCCCACGGCAAGTTCGACTCGTCGTTCATTGTCCCGGTCACCGAGCACATGCTTGCGCTGGACGCGCAAGACGGCGATGTGATGTGGGATGGCGTTGGCATCGCCGCCAATCCTCACCTCGCAGCCGACGATCCGATCAACGTCAACCCCCTCAATGCCGGGCTCATCGCACTCGACAACAACCCCGATGCCGCTGCCGATTTCTTCGGCAAGACGACAAATTCCGAGCAGTATCCCGGCGCGATCGGCGACGAGCCGGTCGACGCCGTTGCGGACCCGCTCCAGTACTTGCTCGACAATGCCAATCACCCGGATCTCGACACCGGGATCGACCCCGCTCTTCTAGGCAACTCCCTCGAAGCCGCCACAACGGGCCTCACCGCCGGAACAGATCCCGGAGACAGCCCGCCTAAGCACACCGAGGAGATGGCCGGCATCACGCGACGGCTCATCGAGCACGTCGCCGGTGACCCGTCCGCATTCGAAGGGCCCAACTCGCGTCTGGGTGCCATGACCGACAACTTCGCCAACGTCACCCTCAGCTACATCGAGGACATCTACGGCGCGTACGTGCACGGCGGAGCCGACAATGCGTGGGTTCCCGACTCGTGGGGAGCCCCGCTTGGCATCGCCGGGATCCACGAAGGCGACGCCAACCCGGTGTTGAACGAATGGCTCCAGGTCATCGGTCATGACCAAGATGCTTTGAGCAAAGTGACCGGTGGCATGGAAGCTGTCACCACACAGGCTCTCAGCGCCGCAGCGATGATGACTGACGGGAACGCGATGAATGCCGCGGGGGCTTTCGGGAAGATCTCTGCGGAGCTGATCAACGGGATGTGGGAAGGCATCCGCACGGAGACATTCGCTGAAAGCAACAACGATTCCATCGACATGGCTAACGAAGGCACCAAGTACCTCATCGGCAAGATCCCCGGCGGCAGTGAACTCATGCTCGTCGGCGGAGGCTGGGTAGACAGCCTCTATGACCTGGCCAAAGACGATCCAGAAGCCGACGCCGCCGAAGTCGCTGGGAAGCTCGCCGACAAAACCAAGGAAGAACTCGCCGAAGAGCTGGACGAATGGATTGACCAGGCCTTCGAAGCCGCTGGCGTTGACGAAAACGAGCAGGGAGAATGGAAAGATATAGTTACAGAAAACTTCTATTCCACTTATGCGGACACTTTGTATCGGCCGTTTAAGGATTGAGACGCGTATGCGAAAGAAATTTGGCATTGCTCGCCGTTATAGTGCCGTGTTTGCCAGTGCGGCAATGACCTTGGGACTTCTCGTGGCCTGCACTGGTGACGACAGCGAGGCCGAAGAACAGCCTCCAGCGGGTGTGTTGAACATCTGCCGCCATTGGAGCCAAGACGAGTTCGACGAGAAGGCCGGGGAAGCCGAGGATATATATGGCTTCAGAGACGCGGCAGTTTTCGCTTACCACGCTGCTCGATGCTCAAACAAGGATGTCGGCTTCACCATCGGGATCAGCGAGTATTCCCAGGTCAAGTACGCCGATAATTCGAACGCTCCAGCATGGGAGCATCCGGAGGCATTGGCCAGCGTTTTTAACGACTATCTTGAAGCTGAGGGGCTGTTGTCGGGGTGGGCTGTACTGTCTCAAGACGAGGAAGCCCAAACCAAAGGTGATGGGGATTGGGTGCACCTCGAAAGTGAACAGGAATTGATAGGGATCGGATTGGCCGAAGTCACCGATCCCGATCGTGAAGCTGGCCTCGGCGGAGATTACATTGACCAGCTGCGAGAGTTGGGCGGGAAGAAGATCCAACTGCGCACCTACGAGTTCGATGTAGCGTATTACACGCAGTGGACTGACGAGTGGAATCTCGTTGAAGAAGGGCCGGCGGTGTATGGGTGGGCGGTGTTGGCGCCGTTGTTGCGGTTTGGGGAATTTCATGAGGATTTCTTGGTGCCGGTGGCCACGGATATCGTGAAGTTTGATCAGGAGCGGGACGGGGAGTGGGTCGTGGAGGGTGAGGAGTGGGTGTCGTTCGACCCGCTTGCGCTTGAGGCGACGGATGGGATGGAGCCGGTATTGGAGGCGTTGTCGCGGAATCTTGAGGCGGCCGAGCAGGTCGCGGAGGCGACGGGGGATCCGCGTGTGGAGGCTTTGTTGGAGGAGGGCTGATGAGGGAAACGCGTGTCGATTTGGGGGCGTTGGACGCGTTTGTCCAGGCTCTGGATTCTGAGGTGTTGAGTTTGCTGGACAGTTCGGCGGCGGCGGTGCGGGATAAGTTGCGGCCGGAGGGGGAGCAGGCGTTTGGGCGCAGCGAGTTGGATTCGTCGTCGGCGGAGCTGGGTGCCGGGCAGCAGGCTAATGTGGAGGCTTATCTGGAGCGGCTGACGCAGGTACGCGATGAGCTGGGGGTGCTGCGCGAGGCCGCGGTGCAGGCGCGGCAGCGGTACCGGGAGATCGACGAAGTCCAGGCGGTGACCGCGCGGGCGATGGCGCAGCTGCTGGACGACTTGCGCGCGATGCGGGCGAAGATCGGGGAGACGTGATGGCGCGCTGGATGCGCGAGGCGGCGCCGCACGATTTGGACAGCCTGTCTACGCAGCAGTTTCGCGAGATCGCCGACGGCCACGATCTGGAGAAGTGGGACGCCCAGCAGGAGGGCTTCGCGCAGCTGCGCGACCTTTGCGACGATCTGGCTCGCGGATGCCGAGACGGTCTCGAACGACTGCGGGAGGGGTGGTCCGGCGCGGGGGCGGACGGTTTCGCCCGCGCCTTCGGCGCGGTCGTCGAGGTGTTGGAGGGGCTGCGGGATTCGGCCGCCTCCAACAGCACGGGGATGCGGGAGATCTCCGTTGTCGCGCGTGAGGCGCGCCAGGCCGCCGCGGACTTGGACGAGGAGGACCGCGACTGGCGGGTCAACCCCGACGGCGACGACGAACAGACCCTGTCCCTGCTGCGGGAGAAGGTGCGCGAAGACGCGCGCGACAAAGCCAAGGACGCCTCCCAGACATACCGACGACTGGCGGACTCCTACCTGAGGCCGCCGCCCGAACCGCTGCGATGGGATGTCGCCGGTCACCCCGCCCGAGAGCACGTCGGCGACGCGACGACAGACG
>JBOGDN010000113.1:0-5632 GCA_050742995.1 Stackebrandtia sp.
CGCTTGTGGCCGCGCACGCCGACTCGTTCGGGCCGATGCCGGCGATGACCGTCCGCGCGGTCGGCGTGGGCGCGGGCGGACGCGACCCCGCCGAACGGGCGAACGTGCTGCGGCTGGTGCTCGGCGAGCCGGTCGCCGACGCGCCGTCCGCGGTGCCGAGGGCCGTGGTCATGGAGGCCAACGTCGACGACATGGACCCGCGGGTGTGGCCGGCGGCGCTGGAGGCGCTGCTGGCGGCGGGCGCGTCGGACGCGTGGCTGACGCCGATCCTGATGAAGAAGGGCCGGCCCGCTCACACCGTGCACGTGCTGTGTCGCGCCGAGGCCGCGGAAGCGGTGCGCGCGGCGCTGCTGACGCACACCGCCACCATCGGCCTGCGGGAGTCGACGGTCGACAAGCACGCCGCCGATCGACGCGCGGAGACGGTGGAGGTCGACGGGCAGGTCATCGGCGTCAAGGTGGCCGTTTACGGTGGACGACCGATCAATGTGTCTGTGGAGAACGACGACGTGGTCTCCGCCGCGCGCCGCCTTGGCCGTCCGGTGAAAGTGGTCCTGGCGCAGGCGACGGCCGCGGCCGCGCGACTGTACGGAGGCCAGTGACGTCCTACCGCGGCGGACCGTAGTACGGGCCGCCCGGCGGACCGTATCCGGCGGGCGCCGCGTAGCCGCCGGGCGGCGGCTTCAGGGCGCGGAAGTACTTGTTGACCGGCGTCAAGGCGATCAGGATGATCGCGACCAGGGCCGCCGTCCCGGAGACGAAACCGGCGATCACCGCGACGTCCAGCTGCCACACCGGGAAGTGGTCGGAGACGGTGTCGCCCGTGTCCTGCTCGGCGGCGACGATGACCAGCCGGACGAAGCCGCCGTAGCCGCTGCAGCACCAATGCCAGGCCAGGTTGGCTCCGCCGATGGTCCAGATGAGGATCCGGCCGACATTATTGGCCCGCAGCGCCATCAGCGCGCCGATCACCATGCCCACCGCGAGGAGTCCGTTGCCGATCACGACGACGATGCTGAAACTCTGCAGATAGGTCAGCATCTCCGCGGTCTCGTCGGAGTTCACGTCGTCGGCGGGAATGACGCTCACAAGAGAGTTGTAGAGCGCCAGCAGCATTCCCGACGCCGCGAGACCTCCCACCGCGGCGAGAAAGACCGTGAACACCCCGGCGGACAAGGCGCCTGGTCGGATGCTCGCGGGGTCGTTGACGTGGGTCACCATGGCAAGCAGGGTAGCCGCGGCCGACCATACTCGGCGGCCGGGACGATCTGATGGCACACTGGCCTCGGCGTCGGCGATTGTCCGGCGTCGCTTGCAGGGAAGGATTCTCCAGTGGCCTCTGAGGGCAGCACCAAGGCGGTGGCGGTCGCGTTCGCGGCGAACCTGGGCATCGCCGTGAGCAAGTTCGTCGCGGCCGCGATCACGGGTTCGTCGGCGATGCTGGCCGAGGGAGTCCACTCGGTGGCCGACGCGTCCAACCAGGCGCTTCTGCTGGTCGGCGGCAAGCGCGCCCGCCGCGAGGCGACCCCCGAGCATCCCTTCGGGTACGGGCGCGAACGCTACGTCTACGGCTTCATCGTCGCCGTAGTGCTGTTCTCCGTCGGCGGCGTCTACTCGCTCTACGAGGGATACAGCAAGCTCACCCACCCGCACGAGGTTTCTTCGCCGCTGGTGGCGATTGTGGTCCTGGTGCTGGCCGTCGCGATGGAAAGCTACGGGCTGAGCGTCGCGGTCAGGGAGGCCAACCGCGTGCGCGGCCGGCAGTCCTGGACGGAGTACATCCGCCGCGCCAAGGAACCCGAGCTGCCCACCATTCTCATGGAGGACGCCGCCGCCGTGGCGGGGCTGCTGCTTGCGCTCTTGGGCGTCGGGCTGACGGCGTTGACCGGCAATACGCTGTTCGACGCCGTGGCCACGCTCGCCATCGGCGTGGTGCTGGTGGGCGTCGCCGTGGTGCTGGCGATCGAAACCAAGAGCATGCTGCTCGGCGAGGCCGCCAGCGGCGCGCAGATCGCCGAGATCGAGGACGCGCTGCACGCCGAGCCGGCGATCGACCGGATCATCCACATGCGCACGATGCACCTCGGCCCCGAGGAGATTCTCGTGGCCGCCAAGATCGGCGTGGGCGTCGGCGACGACGTCGCCGACGTGACCGCCGCCATCAACTCGGCCGAGGACCGCATCCGACAAGCGGTCCCCAACGCCAAGCTGATCTACCTCGAGCCCGACATCTACCGCGCCTCCGACCGCGCCGCCTCCGACTAAGAGTTCCTGACTTTGTCCCGTTTCCTGCTGTGCGTTCACCGGGCGTGACGGTCCTTGCGAAGCGCCGTCGTTGGAGTTTTTGCTCGCGGCGTTGTCGGCGCTTCCGCATCCGACACCGGGACGCGGGAGCGCCTCCGCCTTGTTCTTGTCTGTTCGATCACGCGGGGCTTGCGGCCGTACAGCGGCTTACGGCCGTTGCACTCGCCCGGAGGCCGCTCGCCACGGAAGAGGACAAAGTCAGAAACTCCAAGCCGGCGCGCTCGGCGTCAGCGCCGGGCCGACACCGTCAGCGAGCCGCCGTCGTCGGCGACGCTTACGATCACCGAGTCGCCGTCGTGAACCTCGCCCGCGAGCAGTTCGCGGGCGAGCTGGTCGCCGATGGCGCTTTGCACAAGTCGGCGCAGCGGCCGCGCCCCGTATACCGGGTCGAAGCCGCGGTCGGCGAGCCAGCCGCGGGCGGCGTCGTCGACGTCCAGGCGCAGCCTGCGATCGGCCAGCCGCGTCGCGAGCCGATCCAGCTGCACGTCCACGATCGACTTCAACTCCTCGGGGGCGAGCGAGTCGAAGACGACGGTGTCGTCGAGGCGGTTCAAGAACTCCGGCTTGAAGTGTTCGCGCACCCCCGCCAGCACCGCCTCGCGGCGCGACTGCGGCGACAGCGTCGGATCGGCGATGGCCGCGGAGCCCAGGTTGGACGTCAGGATCAGGATGGTGTTGCGGAAGTCGACCGTGCGTCCCTGCCCGTCGGTGAGCCGCCCGTCGTCGAGCACCTGCAACAGCGTGTCGAACACGCCGGGGTGGGCCTTTTCGACCTCGTCGAGCAGCACCACCGAGTAGGGGCGACGCCGGACCGCCTCGGTGAGCTGGCCGCCCTCCTCGTAGCCGACGTAGCCGGGAGGCGCGCCCACCAGCCGGGCCACCGAGTGCCGCTCGGAGTACTCGCTCATGTCGATGCGCACCATGGCCCGCTCGTCGTCGAACAGGAACGCCGCCAGGGCCTTGGCAAGCTCGGTCTTGCCCACGCCGGTCGGACCGCAGAACAGGAAGGACCCGGTGGGGCGGTTCTCGTCGGCGATGCCCGCCCGCGCGCGGCGCACCGCGTCGGAGACCGCGCGCACCGCGGCGTCCTGGCCGACGACCCGCGCGCCAAGCTCCTCCTCAGCGCGCAGCAGCTTCGCCGTCTCGGCTTCGAGCAGCCGACCGGCGGGGATGCCCGTCCACGACGACACCACCTCGGCGACGTCGTCGCTTGAGACCTCCTCCTTGAGCATGGCGCCGGAGGTCTGCACCTTGGCCAGCTCGGCCTCGGCGGTCTCGAGCTCGCGCTCCAGCTGCGGGATGCGTCCGTACCGCAGCTCGGACGCCCGCGCCAGATCGGAGTCGCGCTCGGCGCGTTCGGCCTGGCCGCGCAGCTGCTCCAGCTCCTCCTTGATCGCCGAGATCGCCTGGATGTGGTCCTTCTCGGTCGACCACCGCTGCGAGATCGCCGTCAGCCGCTCGCGCTGGTCGGCCAGCTCGCGGCGCAGCCGCTCCAGCCGCTCGCGCGACGCCGGGTCGTCCTCCTTGTCCAGCGCCATCTCCTCGATCTCCAGGCGCTGCACCGCCCGTTCGACCTCGTCGACCTCCACCGGACGCGAGTCGATCTCCATGCGCAGCCGGGAGGCGGCTTCGTCGATGAGGTCGATCGCCTTGTCGGGCAGGAACCGGTCGGTGATGTAGCGATCGGAAAGCGACGCCGCGGCCACGAGCGCGCCGTCGGTGATGCGCACCCCGTGGTGCACCTCGTAGCGCTCCTTGAGGCCGCGCAAAATCCCGACGGTGTCGGGAATGGACGGCTCTCCGACGAGGATCGGCTGGAACCTGCGCTCCAGAGCCGGGTCCTTCTCCACGTGCTGGCGGTACTCGTCGAGCGTGGTGGCGCCGACCATGCGCAGCTCGCCGCGCGCGAGCATCGGCTTGAGCATGTTTCCGGCGTCCATGGAGCCCTCGGACTTGCCGGCGCCGACCATGGTGTGCAGCTCGTCGAGGAAGGTGATGATCTGGCCGTCGGACGCCTTGATCTCGTCGAGCACCGACTTCAGCCGCTCCTCGAACTGACCGCGGTACTGCGCCCCGGCGACCATGGCGCCCAGATCCAGCGAGACCACGCGCCGGTCGCGCAGCGACTCGGGGACGTCGCCGGCGACGATGCGCTGGGCGAGGCCCTCGGCGATCGCGGTCTTGCCGACGCCGGGCTCGCCGATGAGCACCGGGTTGTTCTTGGTGCGGCGGGAGAGCACCTGGATGACCCGGCGGATCTCGTCGTCGCGGCCGATGACCGGGTCGAGCTTGCCCTGGCGGGCCGCCTCGGTGAGGTCGCGCCCGTACTTCTCCAGGGCCCGGAACTGCTCCTCGGGGTTCTGGTTGGTGACCCGGTGGCTGCCTCGGACGTCGCGGAGCGCGGTGAGCAGGTCTTCGCGGCTGACGCTCTTCCCCTTGCCGGCGTAGCCGGCGAGGCGACCGGCGAGCGCCAGCAGGAGGTGCTCGGTGGAGAGGTACTCGTCGCGCAGCTCGGCCCGGGCCGCGTCGGCCTGGGTCATGACGTCGTTCAGCTCCCGGCCCATGCGGGACTCGCCCCCGTAGGCCTTGGGCAGCTTCGCCACCCCGTCCTGCGCCTTGTTGCGCAGCGACAGCGGCGACAACCCGACCTTCTCGACGATCGGCAGGACCACCCCCTCCTCCTGGCCCAGCAGCGCGACGAGAAGGTGGTCGGGGGTGATCTCGGGGTTGCTGTTCGCCTGGGCCGCGGCGATGGCGGCCTGCACGGCTTCCTGGGTCTTCAGCGTCCAGCGGTTCGGGTCGAGCGCCATGGGTGAAAGCGTACCTCTCCATCAAGCAGGTAGAGCAGAAAAGTTGATAGTGACTGCATCAACTTTGCGGGCTACCGTGTGTTCCGGTGGGGACGCGCTACTTGCGCCGATTGGTCGGGAAGGCACCGGACCCGCCGCGGCGCCCGAGCACGATTCTCCTCCTCTTGGCGGTGTACGGCGAGGGGACGAATGTGGCCCTCACCGTCGCCGGCCTGGCCATGGTGACCTCGGCCGGGCTGGTCGCGGTCTTCGTCGGCCTGTCGGAGACGCAGCACGCGCTGCACCCGACGACCGCCAACCTGGCGGTGGCCGCCGCGGTGGCCGTCGCCGCGCTCGTCGCCTTCGCCGGGGTGGTGCTGCTGGTCCGGCCGGTGGTGGCGTTCCTGGCCCTGCGGAGGGCGGCGGCCTCTGGCCACCCCGCGACCGCTGAGGTCACCTCGGTGCGGTGGTTCGAGGCGGGCACCTCGATGGTCCTCGGCTCAGACCGCGGCGCGGTCATCGGCCGGCGGGTCGTCGAC
>JBOGDN010000114.1:0-2572 GCA_050742995.1 Stackebrandtia sp.
CCGCCTCGCCATCCCCTTCGGCCGCTGGATACAGCAGAGTCGTGACCTCCGCCAGGTAGTCGGCCCGGCGTCGCACGTCGTCCGCTGCTGTGATCCGCTCGCTCATGCCATCCCCTCCACGGCATGATCGCGTTCGTTGCGCCACAACAGCGCGTAGCACAGCATGGTCGCGGCCAGCGGCGCCAACAGCGCGTTGTAATAGAACATCGACGTCAGCGACAAGAGCATCACAACCGATCCAACGATCCCGACTGCCGAGTGGTCGCGGCGAAATCGCCACAGGACTCGACAGAAAAATCCGACGTACAGGAACGCGCCGGCGAAGCCGTGCGCGAAAAGCACCTGCCACAGCTGTCCGTTGCCGCCCAGCGTCCGCCCGCCGCATCGCGGACAGTCATCCGTGGGCCCGACCGCGATGGAGGATCCGGAGCCGACCGTCTTTCGGGTCGACCCGAAGCCGAGCACGGGCGAATGACGCATGGTCGTCTCGACCGCCTGCACCGAGGAGTACGCCCGCCCGTCGTCGGAGTGCGGGTTGTCCAGCCGCGCGGCCACCACCTGCCCCAGCGGAGTTACGAGCACCGCCGCCGTCGCGAGGACGCCGACGAGCCCAAGCACCCCGACCGGCCACACCCGGCCGGCAAGGAACAGCCTCGCCGCGATGAAAACACCCGCGACCGCCAGGTTGAGCCACAGCCCCCGGTTCATCGAGTACACCGTCGGGATCAGCGCGATCGCGAGGATCGCCGCTGCCGCCAGCCGCACGCTCGGGCGCGTCTTGCCGCGCCCATTTGTTCGTTCGCTCACGCAGAACGCGGCCACCGCCAGCCACGGCCCGCAGATCGCCAGCATGTTTCCCCAGGTGTTGGTGTACCCCCAGGGCGCGGCGGGTCGGGGCGTCTCGTAGCCGAGGAAGTCCATCACCTGCGACGCCTGCGGATGCACAAGGGACTGAACAAACCCGTCGGCGGCCACCTTGTTCGGCAACAGCGCTTCGACCAGCGAGGTCGTCTCCCAATACCCGGCGACGACGCCGAAGATCCCCCCGCCGACGGTGATCACGCCGAGCCAAGCCAGCAGGTTGATCAGCCGTCGACGCGAGAACTCCCGCTCGGACAGGTTCACCGCGTACAGCAGGATCACGGTGACGCTGAAATAGCCGACGACGCGATAGCCCGCTCCCGGCACGTGTCCCAGCAGCGAACCCGCGACCGTCCCCGGCGGGTCGGCGCCGAGAGCGGCCAGGCTGACGAGCATGACCGCGCAGAAGGCGAGCCAGACGCCGAAGGCCGGCGGGACCTCGATGCTGCGCCGTCGCGCCAGCGACACCGCCATCAGCGCGGCGAACATCGGAAAGATCAGCCCGCCCAGGCCGAGCAGCCACCACGCCGGAAAGAACAGCAGCAGCCACGTCAGCAGCGCGCCCGGACCGCGCAGCGGCCCGAACGCCGTCAGCCAGGGCCGGTCGTCGCCGGGGCGCCGCGATGTGCCCACACTGGAGCCGACGCGGCGCTGCCGCACCCGCCCCGCCTCGGCCTTGCCATGCTCGGCCTGAAAAACCCGCGCACCGCCAAGACCCATCAGCCGTCCCTAGCGCCTGCGTGACGGTCGCTCATGCCCAGTCCGAGGTCGACGTGGCGGCCTGCGCGTCCGCGTCGACGTTCACCGTCGGCAGCGTTTCGGTGGGGCGTTCATCGAACTTGTGAGATGAACCAGAAGATTCAGCATCGAACTTGTGAGATGAACGAGAAGATTCAGCGTCGAACTTGTGAGACGAGCCAGGAGGCTCAGCGTCGAACTTGTGAGACGAGCCAGAAGGCTCAGCGTCGAACTTGTGAGACGAAGCGGACCGCTCGGCGTCGGAGGTCGTCTTGCCCGACTTTCCGCGCGGGTACGGC
This sequence comes from Stackebrandtia sp., assembly GCA_050742995.1. GTDB lineage: Bacteria > Actinomycetota > Actinomycetes > Mycobacteriales > Micromonosporaceae > Stackebrandtia. The sequence goes on from JBOGDN010000114.1 coordinate 1,899, forward strand.
GTGGGACGGCGGACCGCCGTCTCCGCGGGTTCGACGGCGTCCGACTCCGCGTCCGGCGCCGCGTCGGGAACCGCGACCGGCTCGGCGGCGGTCACGCGGGACTTCGGCAGCACGACCGCGCCAAGCAATGGCGCGTCGATGCGCCGCACCGCCTGGACGGCTTCGGAGACGTCGTGCACCCGGTCGCGTCCGCATTCGACGGCCAGGATCACCGCGTCGGCGCCGGCGGCCAGCAGCTGCGCCTCGGCCGAGATCGACATCGGCGCCGCGTCGACCACCACGTAGGAGGCGCGGTCGCGCAGCTTGGTGTAGATCTCGGCGATGACGTCTCCGGTGGGGCCGGCGGCGTTGCCGCACGCGCCCGGACCGACGACCTCGAGCTGCGGCTGTCGGGCCGCGCGGTGCGTGGCCTCGGCCAGGTCGACCCGCTCGGCGAAGACGTCCGAAAGACCGGGGACGGCCTGGACCCCAAGCAGGCCCGTCACCGTCACGGGGCCGCCCGGATGGGCGGCGACGGCCACGGTCGGATCGCCCGCGCGGGCCAGCGACGCCGCCAGGTTCGCGCACACCACGCTCGACGCCGAGCCGGGCGCCACGCCGGCCACCACGATGATGCGGTGCGCGGATCCCATGGCCGCCACGACCTCGTTGCGAAGCTTCCCGAAGACCCGGCC
>JBOGDN010000115.1:0-5721 GCA_050742995.1 Stackebrandtia sp.
GCGCAGGCGCTCGCGCAGCTGCGCGCGCTGCACCTTTCCGCTGTCGGTGCGGGGGAAGTCGGCGTCGTCGACCGCCGTCGTGATCGCGGCGGTCAGCCCGAGCCGTTCGGCGAGGGCCGCCTGAATCGCCGGCGTCGGGTCGTCGGAGGTCTCCGAGGCGTCCGGGACGAAGACGACGGCGAGCAGTTCGCTTCCGCGAGCCTCGTCCGGCACGCCGACCGCGGCGACCCGATCCGCCCGCACGCCCGGCGCCGAACCGGCGGCTTCCTCGATCTCGTGGCAGGAATAGTTGCCGCCGTTGAGGACGATGAGGTCCTTGGCGCGGCCGACTATGGTCAACCGGTTGCCGCGCAGCTGCGCCAGGTCCCCGGTGTCGAACCAGCCGTCGTCGCCGAACGCCGCCGCGTCGGCTTCGCCGCCGCCGACGTATCCGGGAGTCACGCGCGCCGATCGCAGCTGGAGCCGCCCGACGCGGGCCTGAGGCAGCGTCCGACCCTCCTGGTCGACCACCCGCATCTTCGCGCCGGGCGACGGCCTGCCGACGCTGACGAAGCGGCGCCCGTCGACCTGCTGTATCGCGTCCGGCTCGTCGTACCAGCCGAACGCGACGCCCGAGCAGGTCTCGGTCATTCCCCAGGCCGGCAGGATCATCCCCGGCGCGACGCCGAACGGCTCGGCGGCGCGCAGGAAGTCCGACATCGCCGACTCCAGAATCTGCTCGCCGGCGCACAGGAGCCCCTTGAGACAGCGCAGGTCGAAGCCTCGCGCCTCGCGGGCGTTCGTCGCGGCCAGCGCGTCGGCGACCAGCCGGAAGCCGAAGGTAGGCGCCCAGGTGTGGTTCGCCCGAAGCCGGTCGACGACGTCGAGCCAGCGCAGCGGGTCGGCGAGGACCCATTCGGTCGGGGCGTACCAGGCGCTCGCTCCGGCGAAAACCGGAACAAGGTGATACACCAGCAGGCCGCCGCTGTGGTCGATCGGCATCCAGCTGAACGAGACGTCGCCGGGCGCCACGCACATCTGCTCCCGCCCGGCGATTCCCAGCTCGACCAAGCCGCGATGGGTCAACGGGATCACCTTGGCGCGGCCGGTGCTGCCGGAGGACAGCAGGTACAGCGCGACGTCGTCCGGCGCGACGCTCGGCAGCTCCGGCGGCGCCGCCGAGCGCGCGCAGGAGGCGAAGGACAGCGTCCGCGCGTCGTGCATCGGATGGTCGCGCGGCAGCAGGCGGACGCCGGCGACCGCGTCGTCGTCGCCGATCAGCACCGGATGCTCCAGCAGGCGCCACGCCCCGCACAGCCTGTCGAGCGCGGGGTCGGCCGGGTCGTACGGCGGCGGCGTCGCGGCGACGGGACGAATGCCGCCGAGCAGACACGCCCACAGCGCGGTGAGCAGGTCGTCGATACGCGAGATCTGCAGGACCGCGGCGTCTCCACGCTTCACGCCCGCCGCGTGCAGTCCGCCGAGCACCCGCCCGGCGCGTTCCAGCAGCTGCGGATAGGGCGTGAAGCGCGCCGTCGCACCGCATCCCTCGACCCCGACTCCCGCCAGCGGCTGTCGCAGCGCGGCGCTCTGCAGCATTTCGGGCACGGTCTTCGGGTCGTCGTCGCGGGGGAGCAGCGGGCCGCCGTCGGCGATGTGCGCGATCACGACCGCACCCCCGACGTCGCTTCGGCGGGACGCGGCGCGCGAGCGCGCCGCACCGTCGCATACACCAGCAGCGACAGCCCCGAGGCCACCCCGAAGCCGTGCAGGACCGTCACGACGACAGACGGAGGCAGCGCGCTCAGCAGCATCGCGCTGACGACCATGCCCGTGCCGAGGCTGGACTGCTCGATCATGGCGACCGCCCCGAACATCGCCGTGCGCCGACCCTCGTCGACTGTCTGCAGCCGCGACACGTAAGCCGTCTCGGAGTATCCGTCGGCCAAGCCGGCCAGCAGCGCCACCGCGACCAGGCTCCACGACGTGACGCCGGTGAAGCTCGCCACGAACAGCAGCGACATCACCACGGTGCCGGCGGCGAAGGACCGCTCGCCGGGGACGTGCCCGTTGCGAGTCGCCACACGCATCACGACCTGCTGCGTGAGCACCATGCCCACGGCCCACCCCGTCCAGAACTGGCTCAGAAACCTCGCGGGATCGTCCGGGTTCATCGTCGCGGCGTATATCGGCAGGCCCACGATGTGCGACGACGAGCCGATCGCGTCGCCGGCTCTCACCAAGACGAGCGCCAGGAGCATCGGCGCCGCGGCGAAGACCGCGCCGGCCGCCGACAGCGACGAATGCCCTCGACGTTCGGACGCTTTGTGCGCGGCGAGGGCGGGAATCTCGCGCAGCACGGGCAGCCAGGAGAGGTTGGCCGCCGAGATCGCGAAGGCCGCGGCGTTGACGGAGAACACGACGGCGAACCCCGCCGAGTCCACGAGGATCCCGGCGCCGGCGAAGCCGGCGACCATCGCCGTCGCCCGGCTGGTGACCAGCAGGGCGTTGGCCTTGACGCGTTCTTCCTGGCCGACGATTGACGGGACGCCGCTGCGCAGCGACACCATGGTGAGCGTCTGGCAGGCGCCTGTCGACACCGCGACCGCGTACAGCAGCGTCTGCGCGGAATCGACGGGCGTGACGGCCAGCGACAGCATGGCCGTCGCCTGCGTCAGGTCGGCGGCGATCATGACGCGCTTGCGGGGAAAACGCGCCGTCAGCGGTCCCGAAGCCAGTCCCGCCAGGAAGCCCGCTCCCACTCGCAGCGCCATGAACAAACCGGTGTGCAGGGCGCTGCCGGTCACCAGGTAGGCGTACAGCCCGATGGCGATCATGTTGAGATAGCTGCCGAACGAGGAGACCGTGTAACCGGCCGCCAGAAAACGAAACCACTTCATCGGTCGTGCGGAGGGGAGGCGTGCGGCGCCGGGCTGAGGAGCGCGGCGCGGCGGAAACGAGAAGGCGGTATTTCAGCTCCTGAGGGGGGTGTACGGCCCGCGGGCCGTGCGGAGTGTGGAGTCGAATGCGGTTCGCCTCCGGGGTGGGATTTTAGCCGCGGCGCGCAAGTTTCGACTACCGGCAACAAAGGCGCCTAAGAATTTCCGGTCCATGACAGACGGCGCCTCGAGTTGTTGTTTCGTGGTAGATCGTGTGGAAAACTGTGCACATGATTGGCGAGGAAATCGCCCGCCTGGAAGTCGATCCGGCGCGGGCTCGGGTCTACGAGCACGGCTGGCAGAGCTGGAGCCCCACCGACACATACAGCGTGAACGCCACGTCGTGTCGCCCCGTGCGGGCGCACGGCGCGGTGCAGCATTACCGGCCGGGCAAGCCTCCGCCGCCGGAGGGCTTTCAGGCGGAGGGTCTGCTCGTCGTCGACACCGGACTGGGGGAGACGGTGTGTTTCGGCGCACAGTCGTGTGTCGACATCCCGTCCATCGCCGCCCGGCTGGACGGAGAGGAGCTGATCGTCGCCGCCGACGGACCGGTCAGCCGTGACGACGCGCCCGACATCGACTCCGCGTTGGAGAATTTCGGCGACCGTTTCGCGCGACTGGCCGTGGCGGAGGCCGTCGGCCCGGCGCCGACGGCGTGGTGCTCCTGGTACCACTACTTCACCGAGGTCACCGAAGCCGACGTCGTCGAGAACCTGAACGCCGTCGACGCGGCTGACCTGCCCGTCGACGTCGTCCAGATCGACGACGGATGGCAGGAGGCGGTGGGGGACTGGCTGACGCTTTCCGACCGGTTCGAGTCGCTGCGCGGAATCGTCAAGCGAATCAACGGCTCCGGGCGACGCGCCGGGATCTGGGTGGCGCCTTTCCTCGCGGTGGAGAGCAGCCGGCTCGCCCGCGAGCACCCCGAATGGCTGCTGCCGGACCGGGCGGGTCACAACTGGGGAGAAGACACTCGCGGCGTCGACCCGCTGGCCGCCGCCGACTACCTGACCGAAGTCTTCACGATGCTGTGCGAGGCCGGCTTCGACTACTTCAAACTGGACTTCCTGTACGCCGGCGCCATGGAAGACGTCGACGCGTACCGCGAAGGCCTGCGGCACATCCGCCGCGTCGTCGGCGAGGACGCGTACCTGCTCGGCTGCGGCGCCCCGATCCTGCCGAGCGTCGGCCTGTTCGACGCGATGCGCATCGGCCCCGACATCGCCGTCCGCTACGAGCCCCGCGACGGCGACCCCAGCCAGCCCTCGCAGCGCGGCGCCGCCATGAACACAGTGTCCCGCGCATGGCAGCACGGGCGTTTCTGGGTCAACGACCCCGACTGCCTCGTCGCCCGTCCGGAGATCGAACATCGTGAGGACTGGGCGGCCGTGGTGGAGCGCTACGGCGGTCTGCGCTCGTCCTCCGACCGCATCGCCGCCCTCGACGAGTGGGGAATGGCCGCCACCCGCCGCGTCCTGTCCACCGTGCCCGACCCCGTGCCCTTCGCCCGCTGACCGCCGCGCGGCGGTCGCGGTTCAGGTCCCGGCGACCACGCAGTAGTGCCGCACCTGGGTGTCGAAATCGGAAAGCACTGCCCGAGCCGGTCCGGTCACGTGCGCCTGGTCGGGGTTGTCGCCGGCGAACGCGCGCACCGCGTCCATGGAGTCGAACCGCGTCAGCGCGACGAACTCGCTTCCGGCGCCGAAGTCGCGGCGCAGCAGCGTCGATCCGGCGAAGCCGTCGAGAGCACGCAGGACGGGAAGCACCTGCCCGGTGAAGATCTCCCGATACCGGAGGGACGCCTCGGCCGTGCCGGTGCGTCCGCTCCAGATTCTGGCGATGGGTTTCGTCTCACTCGTCATGGATTCATGGTGGCGTTCCCGTCGGGCCTCTGCTTGAACCCGTGTGCTCAGTTTCGTCGACCGTCCAGCAGCCGGCGCAACTCCCGCGGCGTCGCGCCGGTCTCCCGTCGCATCGTGCGGGTGAGGTGGGCGTGGTCGGCGAAGCCAAGCCGGACGGCCAACTCGGACAGATTGTCGTCCCCGGTCTCCAGACTGTCGAGCGCCGCCTGAACTCGCAGCCGGGCACGGCGTCGGGTGAGAGTCTCGCCGGTCTCGGCGTGAAACACTCGGCTGAGATGGGAACGCGCGGTCCCGAGCCGACGTGCCAACGCCGTGAGGCTGGAGGTCTGCGGCGCGAACGCCAGCGCCTCCTGCGCGGCGTCGGCCAGCCGCCGCCGGGCCGTGCGAGCCGCCGGCGAGCCGCGTGAACCGCGCGGCGGATCGAACCGGTCCGCGAACAGCTCGTGCACCAGCAGCACGACGCGGTCGGTCACCTCGAAGGCGTCCACGTCGCCGCGGAAGCGAGCAGTCAGCGCCCTGCGGGCCAGGTCGACTCGCGCGGGAATCGGCAGCGGCGTCGCGGAGCGCCGATCCGCGCCGAGTTCGTCGGCGAGAGCGTCGTCCAACGTGATTGTGGTGTAGCCGTCGCGAGCCCCGGGCCGATGCGCGATGGCGTGGCGGTGACCGGGACGATTCACGTACGCGGTGACCGGGTCGACGACTCCCTCCCAGCCGCCGGCGCGGACACGGTAGACGCCGCGGTGCACCAGGGTCACGCGGTGCGCGGCGAGCCGTTCTCCGTGACGCCACCTCGCCGAGTCCTCCACCACGTGCCACTGCCGGACGTCGAGCCCTTCACCGGCCGCCTGCCATGATTCGACGCGCATATCGCCACGCTACTCGCGACATCGAGTCCTCCCGCAGACAGATTCGGAAATCGGACGGCGATCACAGCGGGGGCC
>JBOGDN010000116.1:0-8191 GCA_050742995.1 Stackebrandtia sp.
TCTCCAACGTCGCGGCCATTCGACGACACCTCTTCCACGCCTGAAGGACTCCAGATGCCGCAACCGGACGCACCCGACCCGCCCGCCGACGCCCGCGACGACGGCGCGCCCGGCAAGACCGCCGAACCCGCCGCCTCCGACGCCGAACCCGCCGGTACGACCGGACGGCGCTGGCCTTTCCCGCGTCTGACCGCGGCGGTGCTCGTCGGCACGCTCGGATTCACTCTGGCGGTGCAGATCCGCAGCCACGACGACGACAGCCTGGATTCGGCCCGCACCGAAGACCTGGTGCGCATCCTGGCCGACCTGGAGTCGCAGCGCACCCGGCTGACCGACGAGATCGCCGAGCTGCGTCAAGACCGCGACGACCTGGCCTCGGGCAGCGAAGGCAGCCAGGCGGCGCTGGAGCGGGCCGAGGAGCTCGCCGACAGCGTCGGCATCCTGGCGGGAACCCTGCCGGCGTCGGGACCGGGCCTCGAGCTGACGTTCACCCCCGGCGACGACCCGATTCGCGCGGTGGTGATGCTCGACGCGGTCCAGGAGCTGCGCGGCGCCGGCGCCGAGGCGATGCAGCTTTCGGGCGAGGACGACTCGCGGGTGCGCGTCGTCGCCGGGACGTACTTCGCCGAAGAGGGATCGAACCTGCTGGTAGACGGCGTGACCCTCTCGCCGTCCTACCGGCTGACCGTCATCGGCGACCCCGACACGATGTCCACCGCGCTCAACATTCCAGGCGGGGTCGTCGACACAGTGAGAAAGGACGGCGGTACGGTCATTGTGCGGCAGCCGGGGACGGTCGACGTGACGGCTTTGGCCGAACCGACCGAACCCAGTCACGCCGAGCCGGTCAACTAGAAGGGATGCTCGAGAAGTGATTCCGCAGGAGCTTCGCTACACCGCTGAGCACGAGTGGGTAACCCAGCCGACCGACGCCCGCACCGTGCGGGTGGGAATCACCGAATACGCGCAAAAAGCGTTGGGCGACATCGTCTTCGTTCAACTTCCCGCGCCGGGCGAGAAGGTGAACGGGGGCGACGCGATCGGGGAGATCGAGTCGACCAAGAGCGTCTCCGACCTGTACGCGCCGTTGTCCGGCACGGTCGTGTCCGTCAACGAAACCTTGAACGAAAAGCCCGAGACGGTCAACAGCAGCCCGTACGAGGGCGGGTGGCTGCTGGACATCGAGCTCGACGACGTAGCCGACGTCTCAGGCTTGCTTGACCCCGAGGCGTACGCCAAACTTACTGAGTGAGATCGTTTCCAGCCCGGCAGGCATTTTCGCACCAACATGCAGCGCATCGACCGATTATTGACATTGAGGTGGTCCAATGACTCGCCCTGGCGACGAGTACCCTCCGCTCGACGTGACGTCGACTATGAACATGGGTGCCCTGGATGAGGCACTGGAGAGGGACAGCGTCGGCGCCGACGTCAACGCCGGCAGGCTCGCCGACTCGCTTCCGCCGGGCACCGCGCTGTTGTTGGTTCGTCGCGGCCCCAACGCGGGCGCGAGGTTCTTGCTCGATTTGGACGTCACCACGTCGGGGCGACACCCCGACAGCGACATCTTCCTCGACGACGTGACGGTTTCCCGTCGGCACGCCGAATTCCACCGCGACGGCTCGACCTTCACCGTCCGGGACGTGGGAAGCCTCAACGGGACGTACGTCAACCGCGAACGCGTGGAGACTGCCACTCTCGGCAACGGCGACGAGGTGCAGGTCGGCAAGTTCCGGCTGGTGTTCATCGCCGGTCCGCGCGCCAGCTGACGTCGCCGCCGCGACGCGTCCGGTCGCGACCTGGGGGCTCGGGCGCGGTGCGAATCTGGCGACCTCAAGACCGTTTCGCGGCGCCTGCGGGGCGTGTACGGTCGAAGAGACAGGCACACATCGGGCCACGTGACCGTGGTGTTGCGAGAAAAGGCGAGCTGGTGCACGAGCTGAGAGTGGTCGGGGTTCGGGTGGAGCTTCCCACCAACCAGCCGATCGTGTTGCTCAAGGAGATCAGCGGCGAGCGATTCCTGCCGATTTGGATCGGCGCGGTCGAGGCCACCGCCATCGCATACGAGCAGCAGGGCGTCGTTGCGACGCGTCCGCTCACTCACGACCTCATGCGCGACATTCTGCAGGCGCTGAACGTCCCGCTGCAGGCCGTGGAGATCAACGACATCAAGGACACGATCTTCTACGCGGATTTGGTGTTCGACGGGGGAGTCAGGGTCTCGGCGCGGCCGTCCGACGCCATCGCCTTGGCGCTGCGCACCGGAAGCCCGGTGCGCTGCACCGAGGAGGTGCTCGGCGAATCGGGCATCACCATGTCGGAGGACGCCGACGACGAGGTCGAACGGTTCCGGATGTTCCTGGACAACGTCACGCCCGAGGACTTCGCCGAATAGCGCCGGCCGAAACGCCCGCGGCTCTCGCCGTCTTCCGTCCTAATGGATAAGGCTTTGTCAGTGCGAGCCGGTAAGCTCTCAGACAGCGCCCGAGGCTTTACTCCGTGTCGGGTGCGGCAAGGTCTGGGAGGACCGCGGTGACGACAGGATCGACGCCGCGTCGGCTGCGCCCCCCGTCAGCCGACGACGAGGCAATGGGCTACCGGGGCCCCGTGGCGTGCGCCGCGGCCGGCATCACCTACCGGCAGCTCGACTACTGGGCGCGCACCGGCCTGGTGACTCCCAGCGTCCGCGACGCCGAGGGGTCCGGATCGCAGCGCCTGTACTCCTTCCGCGACGTCGTGGTGCTCAAGGTCGTCAAACGGCTCCTCGACGCCGGCATCTCGTTGCAGAACATCCGCAAGGCCGTGGCCACGCTGCGCTCCCACGGCGCGGAGGACCTGGCGCACATCACTCTGATGTCCGACGGCGCCTCGGTGTACGAGTGCCGCTCGCCCGAGGAGGTCGTCGACCTGCTGCAGGGCGGCCAGGGCGTGTTCGGCATCGCGCTTGCCGGCGCCGTCAAGGACGTCGAGGGCACGGTGTTGACGCTTCCGTCTGAGCGCTCGGCGCCGGCGCCGCAAAACGACCTCGACGAGCTGGCCGAGCGGCGCGCTCGCCGGGCCGCGGGCTGAGCCGACGGCCGTCCGCCGCCTGGTCACGCAGACGACGACCCGGTATGAATCCGGACATACCGGGTTCCACTCAAGATCACACACGAGTACCCTTGGCGGCGACACGCTGAAAATCCGTGCGGGAGAGTCCGCGGCGCGCTGGTCGCGCGGCGGCGCCGAAGGAGCAAATCCTCCCCGGAACCTCTCAGGCATCAAGGACCGTGCGGACTGGCGCCTCTGGAAAGCAGACGCGAATACGTCTCACCGACGGGGCAAACCGCGCGCAGCGCGCGGTGAAACTCTCAGGGCAGCAGACAGAGGGGGAGGAGCCCGAACGCGGGCGGCAGCTCGCGTCCACCGGTGATTCCTTGGAGCGTCCATGAACCCGCGGCTCGACGCCGACACTCCCTTTGCTCGCCGCCACGTGGGCCCTTCGCCGGCCGACCGGCAGACGATGCTGAAAGCCGTCGGCTTCGGCAGCGTCGAAGAGATGATGGACGCGGCGATCCCCGCCGCGATCCGGCAGCAGGCGCCCCTCGACCTTCCCGCCGCGGCCACAGAGGCCGAAGCCGCCGCCGAACTGCGCGAACTGGCCTCGCGCAACCAGGTGCTGCGCTCGATGATCGGCGCCGGCTACTACGGCGTGCACACCCCGGCGGTGATCCGCCGCAACGTGCTGGAAAACCCCGCCTGGTACACCGCCTACACCCCCTATCAGCCCGAGATCAGTCAGGGCCGTCTCGAAGCGCTGCTGAACTTCCAGACCATGGTCGCCGACCTCACCGGACTGCCCACCGCGGGCGCGTCGCTGCTTGACGAGGCCACCGCGGCCGCCGAGGCGATGACGCTGTCGCGGCGCGTCTCCAAGACGAAGTCGGCGGTGTTCGTCGTCGACGCCGACACGCTCCCGCAGACCAAGGCCGTCTTGGCCACTCGCGCCGCGCCGCTTGGCATCGAGCTGAAGACCGTCGACTGCTCCAATGAGGCGAGCCTGCCCGAGGAGTACTTCGGGATCCTGTTGTCCAACCCCGGCGCCTCGGGCGCGCTGCGCGACCTTGCCGCGGCGATCGGCCACGCACACGAGCGCAAAGCCGTCGCCGTGGTGGTCTGCGACCTGCTGGCCTCGACGCTGACTCGCTCGCCGGGCGCGATGGGCGCCGACGTGGCGGTGGGCTCGGCGCAGCGCTTCGGCGTGCCGATGGGCTTCGGCGGTCCCCACGCCGGCTTCATGTCGGTGCGGGCCGGGCTGGAGCGCTCGCTGCCGGGCCGTCTGGTCGGCGTGTCCAAAGACGCCGACGGCAAGCCCGCCTACCGGCTGGCGCTGCAAACCCGCGAACAGCACATCCGCCGGGAGAAAGCCACCAGCAACATCTGCACCGCGCAGGTGCTGCTGGCGGTCGTCGCCTCCTGCTACGCCGTCTACCACGGACCCGAAGGCTTGCGCGCCGTCGCGCGGCGAGTGCGCGGCCACGCCTTGCGTCTGGCGGCAGGTCTGCGCGCCGGCGGCGTGGAGATCGCGCACGACGACTTCTTCGACACGGTGACGGCCGTGACGCCCGCGCTGGCGGCCTCCGTCGTCGCCGCGGCCGCCGCCGAAGGCGTGAACCTGCGCCTGATCGACGCCGACCATGTCGGCGTCGCGTGCGACGAGACCACCGTGGACGCCGACCTGGAGGCGGTGTGGCGGGCCTTCGGCGTCGCCGCGCCCCCGTCCGCCTCGCCCAAGGCGCTGCCGCCGGGGCTTTCGCGCGACGACGCCTACCTGACTCACCCGGTGTTCAACACGCACCGCTCGGAGACGTCGATGCTGCGCTACCTGCGCCGTCTGGCCGACGCGGACTTCGCGCTGGACCGGGGGATGATCCCGCTCGGCTCGTGCACGATGAAGCTCAACGCGGCCGCCGAGATGGAGCCGATCAGCTGGCCGCAGTTCGCCGACGTCCATCCCTACGCGCCGGACGATCAGACGCGCGGATACGCGCGCCTGATCGGCGACCTGCAGCGGTGGCTGGCCGAGATCACCGGCTATGACGCGGTGAGCCTGCAGCCCAACGCCGGATCGCAGGGGGAGCTGGCGGGCCTGCTGGCCATTCGCGCCTATCACGACAGTCGCGGCGAAAGCCGTCGCGAGGTGTGCCTCATCCCCTCAAGCGCGCACGGCACCAACGCGGCCTCCGCGGTGATGGCGGGCATGCGCGTGGCCGTGGTCGCCTGCGACGCCGAGGGCAACGTCGACATGGACGACTTGGACGCCAAGGTCGACGCCCACGCCGAGGATCTGGCGGCGATCATGGTGACCTACCCGTCGACGCACGGCGTGTACGAAACGCGCGTCGCCGAGCTGTGCGCCAAGGTGCACGCCGCCGGCGGGCAGGTCTACGTCGACGGCGCCAACCTCAACGCGCTGCTCGGCTTCGCCAAGCCCGGCGAGTTCGGCGCCGACGTGTCGCACCTGAACCTGCACAAGACGTTCTGCATCCCGCACGGCGGGGGAGGACCCGGCGTCGGCCCGGTGGCGGTGCGCGCTCATCTGGCCGAGTTCCTGCCCGGCGAGGTCGGCGGCAGGCGGCAGGTCGGCCCCGTGTCGGCGGCCCCGCAGGGCTCGGCGGGCATCCTGCCGATCCCGTGGATGTACCTGCGGATGATGGGCGCCGACGGCCTGGCCGAGGCCACCGCCGCGGCGGTGCTGGCCGCCAACTACGTCGCGGCCCGGCTCGCCGAGCACTATCCGGTGCTCTACGCCGGCAACCGGTCCCTTGTGGCTCACGAGTGCATCCTGGATTTGCGCGCCCTGACGAAAGAGTCGGGCGTGACCGTCGACGACGTCGCCAAGCGGCTGATCGACTACGGCTTCCACGCCCCGACGATGTCGTTTCCGGTGGCGGGCACGCTCATGGTCGAGCCGACCGAAAGCGAAGACCTCGCCGAGCTCGACCGTTTTTGCGAGGCGATGATCGCCGTCCGCGGCGAGATCGACAAGGTGGCCGCGGGCGAGTGGCCGCGTGACGACAACCCGCTGCGCAACGCCCCGCACACCGCACAGGCGACGACCGCCGACGAATGGGACCGTCCCTACAGTCGGTCCCTGGCCGCCTACCCGTCGGGTGCGGTCGCCGGGAAGTACTGGCCGCCGGTTTCGCGCGTCGACGGCGCCTACGGCGACCGCAATCTCGCGTGCGAATGCCCTCCGCCGGAGGCGTTCCAGGGCTGAGACGGAGGCGTTCGCGCATTGCCGGCGGTCGGGCGCGCGGGGCGGCTTCTGCGCTCCCCACAGCCGCCCGCCGTCGATGGGGCGTGCGGTTAGACTGGGCCGGTCCCATACCATCCCAGGAGATTTCACGTATGAGTCGCGGTCGCAGCCAGGTCGGCGTTAAGTCGCATCGGCGCGGCCGCCGCAGGCGGACCAGACGCAGATTCCCCGTCGCGCCGTGGATCGTGATCTCCACCGTGATAACGCTGGTGGCAAGCGGGATGGTGATCGGGTACGTGTGGCTGCTTGGTTCGGGGTGCAGCGGCACGCCGATCAAGGCGACCTTGGTGACGGCGTCGAGCATGCAGCGGACGCTGTCGAACCTGGCCAGCACGTGGGAGCGGACGTCGCCGGACGTGGGCGGGCAGTGCGTGGGCGTCAGCGTTCGGGAGAAGCCGTCGGTGGAGGTGGCTTCCAGGCTCGGCCACGGCTGGGACGACAGGACCGACGGCGCGCGCCCGCACATCTGGGTGCCGGAGTCCACCGCGTGGCTGGAGATGGCGAAGGTCGGCGACAACGGGGCGGCGATGATCCCCGAGCGGACGCCGCTGATCGCCAGCACGCCGACGGTGATCGCCATGCCCGAGCCGGCGGCGGCCGCACTCGGCTGGAACGGCGGCGACGGCGAGCCGGAGGTGGAGCCCACCTGGGCTGATCTTGTGACGTTGGCCGAAGAAAGCACCTGGGCCGACTACGGCGAGGACGAGTGGGGCGACATCACGCTTGGCGTCAGCAGTCCGCGGCAGACGACCGCGGGGATGCACGCGCTGCTGAGCCTGGTGACCTCCGAGAGCGACGGGAAGGTCAGCGCCGACGCGCTCGACAACGCCGTCCGGCTGAAAAACGCCTCTAAGGAGGTCACGTCTGACGTCGACGGGTTGTTGGAGGGCGTGCGCGATGCCGACGCCGAAGGCGACGCCATGGACTACGTCTCGGCGTTTCCGGCGCTGGAGCGCGACGTGTACCGCTACAACGTCAACATGAAAGGCGACGACTCGCTGGTGGCGGTGTACCCGTCGGACGGCAGCATCGACGCCGACCATCCGTATTCGGTGCTGCAAAACGCCGAGTGGACCAGCGACACGTACCAGGAGATCGGGGAGAAGTTCGGCGAGTTCCTCACCAGCGACGAGGCGCAGCAGATGTTCATCGACGACGGTTTCCGCGACGGCACGCGTCGTCAAGGCGGCGACGAGCTGAACAACACGCCCGGACTTGTGCCGCAGATCGAACAGCCCAAACAGGAGCCGCCCAAGCCCGAGGCGGTGAACAACACGGTGACGACGTGGCAGGCGCTGACTCGCCCGACCAACGTGTTGATCGCCGTCGACACGTCGGAGTCGATGGCGGCGGAGCAGTCTCTCGACGGCGAGGACCTCACGCGGCTGGAGATCGTGCAGCGCAAGCTCGGCGAAGCGCTGAATCTGTTCGGCGATCAGGCCAACGTGGGCTTGTCGCAGTTCTCCGACGGCTACGACGAGATCCTGCCGATGGACGAGTACACCTCGGACTACAAGTCTGAGATGCAGGACGCCGTGGAGAGCCTGGAGCCGGGTGGAGGCAGAGCCCTGCACGACGCGTCGGTGGGGGCCTATGACGAGTTGATGAGCAACTACGACGAAGACGCGGTGAACCTCGTCGTCGTCATCTCCGACGGCGCCGACGACGCGTCGGACCGCGATCTAGAGGAGACGGAGAGCGACTTGGCCGCGCTCAACGAGGGCGACCCGCGGGCGGCGATCGTCACCGTCGGGTTCGGCGAGGACGCCGACGCCGACTCGATGGAGGCCATTGCCGCCTCGACTACTCGCGGTCAATATTTGCCTGCGAAGTGGGGCGACGAGCTAGACATGCAATTGTTGAACGCTTTGTATAACGTCGTGTGACTAACAG
>JBOGDN010000117.1:0-3601 GCA_050742995.1 Stackebrandtia sp.
GCCTACCTGTGGTCGGCGGAAGAGTCGGAGTCGGCGCAGTCCGCGACCGATCCCGTCGCCGGCCGGGTGACGCCGCTGGAGGACGGCTTTGTCGCGTTGCCGCCGCTGCCGCTGCTTGAAGAATCGCCGAGGCTGCGCGACGACATTCCCGCCGTGCTCGACGTTTCGGAGGCCGCGCCGCTGTCGGAAGACCCCGTCGACGCGATCGCCTTGGCCGTCCAGACGACGCTGGGCGAACAGCTGGCGGTGCTCGGCGACGACGGCGGAGTGCGCGTCGTGGACGTCGCTTCGGATCAGAAAGGGTGGCGGCTCTTTCCCCGCGCCGTGTCCCCGGCGGCCGATCGCGTGGTCTTGGCCGGCGAGACCCAGATCCGCGTCGTCGACTCGTCCGGCGGGATACAGGACATCGATCAAGACGCCGCCGGCTTGCCGCCGAACGTCACCGACCTCGCCTGGTTCCCCGACGGCGAGCACCTGTTGGCGACCTTCGAAGCCGAAAGCTACAGCGTCGACGCCGAGTCGGGCGAGTCCGAGCCGCTCAACTGGCACGGATCGGTCTCCACATTCCATCCCGACACCGGCGACACGGTGGAGTTCTCCTCGGCCGGCGACGACCTGGTGCTACAGACGTGGCAGGGCGGAGACCCGACGGGCGAGGCCTATCGCGCCGCCGAAGGCGCGCTGCCGATCCAGACCTGGCGGCGGGAGGCGCCGTTCGCCGACGCTTCGGGGTTCTACGTCCGCGCCTGCGAGCTTCGCGAAGACTTCGAGGTTCCC
Organism: Stackebrandtia sp.; assembly: GCA_050742995.1. Classification (GTDB taxonomy): domain Bacteria; phylum Actinomycetota; class Actinomycetes; order Mycobacteriales; family Micromonosporaceae; genus Stackebrandtia. The sequence continues at coordinate 778 of JBOGDN010000117.1, forward strand.
CCCGAGTACGGCGAAGCGCGGGAGTGCCTGGCCGCCGTGGACGCCGAAGCCTCGGTGCTCTCAGTGCTGGCGCTCGCCGACGTGGACGTGACGTCCTCGGTGAACCTCGTTGTGGGAACAGGCGGCGGCAAGGTGTTCTTCGCCGTGCCGGCCGGCGGTCCCGAGCAGCTGCTGCTGGCGTGGACCCCCGCCGACGACACCCTGCGTCTGGTCACGACGGTCACGGACCCCGTCGCCGTCGGACTCCTCTAGCCGTGCGCAGACATGAGTTGGTCATGTACGCGTGAATCGTTCGCTCGGCTCGCCGTGGAGGCGTCCGGCGGGCAGTTTTCGTCCGCACAGCGCCATCAGGAGGTCCTGGGCGGCGCCGGTTACGGGCGTGCCGGAGCCGTAGGTCCAGTCAAGGTCGTCGGCGCGCAGTTCGATTCCGTCCAAGTCGACCCCGAAGAACTTGACCTGCCTCGTCGACGTGCTGTCGAGGATGATCCGCAGCCGGTCAAGGGGAACCTTCCGGTCGAGGTCCAGGGCCACGGTGATGTCCAGGCCGTGGATCACGTCATGGCTCAGCGCGCCCGCGAAACCGCCGCCCGGCGGCTTCCACGGGTGGTCCGCGTTGTCGCCGAGCGCGGCGACGAGTTCGGCGGCCGAAAGCGTCTCCGCGTCTCGTTTCGCGCAGCGGTCGGCCATTTGGTTGAAATTTCCTTTGGAGCGCAGCATCTCCCACACGAATCGCGGGGCGGAGTACCGAAACGGCATCACGATGTGCGCCGTCGTCTCCCGCACTCGCCAGCCCTCGCACAGCGTCGGCGCGTCCCACTGCTTGGCGTCCAAGCTGTCGAGCACGGCCGCCAATTCGCGGCGTTCGGCGGCGATCGCCGCTTTTACCTCGGTGTCTGTCGTCATCACGTCTCCTGTTCGCGGTCGCCTTGTCGTCGGTAGACCCAGCGGCGGGGCGAAACTCATCGGACCGACGCGAAATCAGCCGGTGATCAGGGCGACGACGACGCTGCCGGGGGCGAAGCGGCCCTGCTCGGCGCGGCGGAAAACGCCGTACATCATCTTGGCGACGTAGACCCGGTCGAGCCGCAGGCCGTGGCGGCGTTCGAAGTCGTCGACGAACGCGTCCAGGTCGGGCGTGGTCTTGGCGAATCCGCCGAAGCTGAAATCGACGTCGATTTCCCAGTTGTCCGTGCCGCGTCCCAGGCCGTCGGTTTGGAGGCGTGCGACGTCGTCGGCGAGGAATCCGCCGCCTTTGAGCGCCGAGAACCCGACGGCCCGCTGTCGCCGGCGCAGTCCGCCCGCGACGCCGGCCAGGGTTCCGCCGGTGCCGCAGGCGCAGCACAAGACGTCGAAGCGCGGCTCGATCTCGGCGGGGATCTCCGTGCAGCCGGCCACCGCCAGGGCGTTGCTGCCGCCTTCGGGAAGCAGATAGAAATCGCCGAACCGCCGACGCAGACCGTCGACGACGTCGGCCGTGTGCTTGGCGCGATACGTCGTGCGGTCCATGTAGGCCAGCCGCATGCCCTGGTCGGCGGCGAACCGCAGGGACGGGTTCAGCGGCAGGCGTTCTTCGCCCCGGATCACGCCGATCGTGGAGAAACCGAGCAGCTTCCCGGCGGCGGCCACGGCGCGGACGTGGTTGGAGTAGGCGCCGCCGAAAGTCAACAGGGTTCGGCTGCCTTGCGCGACGGCGGCTTCGAGGTTGTACTTCAGCTTCCGCCACTTGTTCCCCGGCAGATCGGGGTGAATGAGGTCGTCGCGCTTCAACAGCAGCCGAAGCCCGCGGTCGGCCAGCCGCGCGTCGTCGAGCTCCCGCAGCGGCGACGGGATTCGCGGTTCGAGCCCCGCGGTCAGGGGGAGTTGACCCACTCGTCGGTTCCGTCGGCGAAGAACTGGTGCTTCCAGATCGGCAGACGCGCCTTGACCTCGTCGACCAGGCGGGCGCAGGCGGAGAAGGCTTCGGCTCGGTGCGGCGCGGAGACCGCGGCCGCCAGCGCGGCGTCGCCTATTTCCAGGTCGCCGACGCGGTGGCTGACGGCCACCGAGGTCACCTCGGGAAGACCGGCGACGTCGGCGGCCACGGCCGCCAGGATCTTCTCGGCGTCGGGGTGTCCCTCGTAGGTCAGCTTGACCACGGTGCGCCCGTCGTCGTGGTCGCGCACCACGCCGGCGAACGACACGACGGCCCCGGCGTCGGCCGCGGCGACCGTCGCCTCGTGCGCGGCGACGTCGAGCTTGCGGTCGGTGACTTCGCTGTGGATCATCGGTCGGCTCCCGGCAGCGGCAGGAAGCGGACCCGCTGTCCGGCCGCGGCGGATTCGCCGGGCTCGATCACCGCGAACCCGGCGGCGCCGGCCAGTCCCCGCAGCATGGACGATCCGGTGTGCCCCACCGGATGCGCCTTGGAGTCGGCGTCGAGCCGCACCAGCGCGAGGTGGGTGTCGTCACCGCGGCCGCGGACGTCGGCGGCCAGCGTCACCCGCGACAGCCGCGGCATCGCGCGTCCGGTCAGTCCGGCAAGCAGCGGCGTCACGAGCGAGGCGAGGGCGACCACCGCGGACTGGGGGTTGCCGGGAAGCCCGGCGACGAACCGTCCGCCCGGCAGCGCCGCCATGAGCATCGGGAACCCGGGACGGACCGCGACGGTGTTGACCACGTAGGACGCGTCAAGTGCGGAAAGCGCCGGGTGCAGATGGTCGACCGGTCCGCGCATGGTGCCGCCGGTGGTGCACACGACGTCGGCGTCGTCGAGCGCGGCGCGAAGCGCGGCGACGTGGGCGTTCAGCGTGTCTTCGACGGGACCTCGCGGCGCGAAGCCCGGCAC
>JBOGDN010000118.1:0-6173 GCA_050742995.1 Stackebrandtia sp.
CCGCCCGCTCTGCGGACGACCTCCCCGGCCATCGCCACGTCCAGAACCGGCGGCCTTCCCGCCCCTCGCCGCGCCCGTGACCGCCGCCGCTTGCCCCGCCCTGACGGCGTAAGCGATCCCGCCGCCCGGTCGCCGACCTAGGCGCGGCGACCTTCCCAACACCGGGCGCGACTATTCGGAGGTGGACCGCGCGCCTTTTGTGGTTGAAGCGGGCGGGGAAGCCCCGAAGCTCGTCTCGGGCTCAGTCACCCCGACCCTCGCGCCCGCCGCTGTCCTCAAGGCGGCCGCTGTCATCACCCAATGCCGCCGCAACCTGACTCAGGACGCGGCCACAACACTCCCCCACCGCCAAAGTTGAGTTGAGTTGACTCAACTTTGCGCTTAGACTGCCGCCATGTCCATCGCCTCTCACCGCTCCCCCGGCGTCCTGCGGCAACCGGCCTTTCGCCGCCTGTGGCTCGCCGACGCCGCCAGCGAAGTCGCCTTTCGCCTGGCCGCGCTGGCCGTCCCCCTACTCGCCGTCCTGACCCTCGACGCCACCGCCTTTCAGGTGTCGCTGCTGCACTTCCTGCAAACCCTCGGCGCCCTGCTGTTCAGCTTGATCGTCGGCGTGTGGGCCGACCGCGTCCGCTGCCGCCCGCTGCTGATCGCCGCCGACCTCGGCCGCGCCGCCGCCCTGCTCACCGTCCCGCTGGCCGCCTGGTTCGACGGCGTGACCTTCGCGCAGCTGTGCGGCGTCGTCTTCGTCGCCGGCGTGCTCCAGACCGTCTTCAACGTCGCCAGCGGCGCCTACCTGCCCCGCCTGCTCTCCCACGACGACCTCGTCGACGCCAACTCCAAGCTGGCCGCCAACGCCTCGGTCGCCGCCATGATCGGCGCCGGCGGCGGCGGTGTCCTCGTACAGCTGCTCACCGCCCCCTTCGCACTGCTCGTCGCCGTCGTCGGGTACGCCGCCTCCGCGGTGCAGCTGCTGTTGCTCAAGACCCCCGAGACCGCGCCCCGACGCGACGGCACCGCCCGGCCGGGCGCCGAGATCGCCGAGGGACTGCGCTTCGTCTTCGGTCATCCGGTGCTGCGCGTCGTCGCAACCAGCGCCGTCGTCGGCGTGTTCTTCCAGTCCGCGGAGATGGCAATCGGCGTGGTCTTTCAGGTACGCGTGCTCGGACTGTCCGCATGGGCCATCGGCCTGCTCGGCATGATCAGCCTCGTCGGCGCGATAGCCTCGGCCGGCCTCACCCCGCGACTGGCCGAACGCCTCGGCTCGGCACGCGCCCTGCTCCTTGCCGGCGCGGTCTACGCCGCCGGGTTCGCGCTGCTTCCCTTCGCTCGCCCCGGCTGGGCCGTCGGCCTGTTCGCCGCCGGCAACTTTCTCGCCAGCTTCGGCGTCGTCACCCGACACGTTCTGGCCGCCGCCGCGCGCCAGCAGCTCAGCCCGCCGCAGCTGGTGGGCCGTGCCGGGGCGACCCAGGAGCTTCTCACCTGGGGCGTCATGCCGCTGGGCAGCCTCGCCGGCGGGATCCTGGCCACGGTGTTCAGCCTGCGCGCCACACTGTGGGTCGTCGCCGCCGGAACGGCGCTGTCAGGACTGATCCTGCTGCTGTCCCCGCTGCGGCGAATGCGAGACCTCCCGCGCGCCGACGAGGAGAAGACGACCGTCTAGACCCGCCCTATTCGATGCGCCGGCGTCCGGAGAAGCCAAGCTCGGTGCGGTGGAACCACGCCAGCTCCTCCTCGCCTTCGAGCCAGCACAGCCGCACGCTGACACCGTCGCGCTGCGCGGGAAAGTCGACGAGCAGCGGCGCGACGCCCTTCACCTCGATGCCGTGCGCGTCGAACCAGGAGATCTTCTCGTTCACCCGCGCCTCGAGAGCCTTGGCCTCGGGGAGACCTCCCGACGGCGACGTGTCCCCTGTGCTCAAGGCCAGGGCCAGCTCTGCCAGCTCCGCGCGCATCCGCACGATCTCGGCGCCGCGCCTGCGCACCTCCGGCATCAACTCCCGCGCCTCTTCCAAAGTGAACTCTTCGGTCTCCTCCTGCGACATGCGTCCAGCATCTCATCGACGTCCTTCGACAGCGTGCCTGCCATACTCCCTGCATGACCGCCGCCGTTCGAAACGCGACGAGACGAGACGCGCCCCGAATCGCCAAGCTGGTCACCCAGCTCGGGTATCCCGTCGACGCACAGGGCGCGGGCGCCCGACTGCGCCGCTGGCTGGACGCGCCGCAAAGCCGGCTCCTGCTCGCCGAGTCCGACGGCGTCGTTTCCGGGCTCGCCGCCTGGCATCTGCTGCCGCATCTCGAACACGACGGCTGGTGGGCGCGCTTGGCCGCGCTCGTAGTCGACGACGACTGGCGCGGCAAGGGCGTCGGGCGACTCCTGGTCAAGACCGTCGAGGCCGAGGCCGCCGAACGCGGGTGCACCCTCATCGAGGTCACGAGCAGCCGCGAGCGCACCGGCGCGCACGCGTTCTACCGCATGCTCGGCTACCGGGACCGGTGCGCCAAGTCTGGCCGCTTCCTCAAACCGCTGCGGCCGCGACCCGACGCCGTTTCTCCGACATCCGCAAAACCCGGCGAATACGATCAGTAAATGCCCGAATCCAATGAGTTGTTTTACCGGCGCACGCCCGACGCCGCGCCAGCGTCGTATTTACGTGCGTGCTTGCTCACAAAAGCCGATCCAATACAGTCCAACGATAAGAAAGCACCCAAAAGTCACTTCGCGGCGAACAAACCCAGGTCGCCACACACTGCTGGAGAACATATGACCGACGACGCCACACTGCGGTACTCCGACGGAAACCTGACCCTCCCGTACCGGCAAGCGACCGAAGGACCCTCGGCGTTCGACATCAGCCCGCTGCTGAAAGAAACCGGCCACATCGCCCTGGACACCGGATTTGTCAACACCGCCACCTGCGAATCGGCCATCACCTACATCGACGGCGACGCCGGCATCCTGCGCTACCGCGGCTACCCCATCGAGCAGCTCGCCGAAGGCGCCACCTTCCTCGACGTCTGCTACCTGCTGATCTACGGCGAACTGCCTACCGCCGCGGAGCTTGAGAACTTCTCCGGGAAGCTGCGCATGCACACGATGCTGCATGAAGAGATGCGCCGCTTCTTCGACGGATTCCCCCACGACGCCCACCCCATGGCCGTGCTGTCCTCCGGAGTCAGCGCACTGTCCACGTTCTATCAGGACCGACTCGACCCCTTCAATCCCGAAAACGTCGAAGAGGCCACCGCACGACTGCTGGCGAAGGTGCCCACCATCGCCTCCTACGCGTACAAGACCTCCATCGGCCAGCCTCTCCTCTACCCGGACAACTCGCTCGGGTACGTGGACAACTTCCTGCGCATGACCTTTGGCCTGCCCACAACGCCCTATGACGTCGACCCCGAGGTGGCCAAGGCGCTCGACTTGCTGTTCGTGCTGCACGCCGACCACGAGCAGAACTGCTCCACGGCCACGGTGCGCATGGTCGGCTCCAGCCACGCGAACCTCTTCGCCTCGGTCTCGGCCGGCGTGAACGCCCTGTTCGGACCGCTGCACGGCGGCGCGAACCAGGCGGTCCTCAACATGCTCTCCCAAATCCACGAAGAGGGCGGCGACGTCAACAGCTTCGTCCGGCGCGTCAAGAACCGCGAGGACGGCGTGCGGCTGATGGGCTTCGGGCACCGCGTCTACAAGAACTACGACCCGCGCGCCGCCATCATCAAAAAGACCGCACGCACCATCTTGGACAAATCTGCCGCCGGAGACCCTCTGCTCGACCTCGCCATGCAGCTCGAGGAGATCGCGCTCGCGGACGACTACTTCGTCTCCCGCAAGCTCTACCCGAACGTCGACTTCTACACCGGTCTCATCTACAAGGCCATGGGCTTCCCCACCCAGATGTTCACCGTGCTGTTCGCGCTCGGCCGTCTCCCCGGCTGGATCGCGCAGTGGCGCGAGATGATCGCCGACCCGGCCACCAAGATCGGACGGCCCCGGCAGGTCTACACCGGACAGCTGGAGCGGCAGTTCGTTCCCCTCGAACAGCGGTAACCGCGCCGACCCGCACACGGCGCACCCCGCACGCAAAGCGAACCTGAAGCGGCGGGTCGGGCGGACGCCCGGCCCGCCGTGACTTCGTCGGCTCAGCCAAGCCGCTCTTCGTCGAGCGCGTCGACGTCGATGGCCTCGGCCAGCTCGGCGGTCTCCTCGCGCTCCGCCAGCGCCTCCTTGACCACGCCGACCGCCACGTTCGCGGGGTAGCCCTTGCGGGCGAGCATCCCGACCAGCCGGCGAAATATCGCCTCCGGCGGCGTCGAGGACATGCCGCGCAGCTTCTTGTCCACAAGGCCGCGAGCCGCCCGGCGCTCGTCGTCGGGATCGATCTGCTCCAGGGCCTCGTCGACGAAGTCGGTGTCGACGCCCTTGCGGCGCAGCTCCGACGACAGCGCCCGCTTCGAAAGCCGTTTGAGGCGATGGCGGCTTTCCACCCAGGCCCGGGCGAAGGCGGCGTCGTCGATCATGCCGACTTCGCGGTAGCGATCCAGGACCTCGCCGATCACGTTGTCGGGGACGCCGCGTCTGGTGAGGGCGTCGGCCAGCTCGATGTAGGTGCGCGGCCGCGCCGCGAGCAGGCGCAGACAGATGTCCCGCGCCTGCTCGGCCGGGTCGCGCGACTCCTCGTCGCGTCGCCCTTCACGGCGCTTCATGTGATTAGAAGTCGACCGGCGGGTTTTCGACCGCGGGCTCGGGCTCGTCCTCCACCGGCACGCTGGCGCCGACGCCGAGCTTTTCCTTGAGCTTCTTCTCGATCTCGTTGGCCAGGTCGGGGTTTTCCTTGAGGTAGACCCGGACCTTCTCCTTGCCCTGGCCGAGCTGGTCGCCCTCGTAGGTGTACCAAGCGCCGGACTTGCGCACCACGCCCTGCTCGACTCCGAGGTCGATGAGCGAGCCCTCCCGGCTGATCCCGAATCCATACAGGATGTCGAACTCCGCCTGCCGGAACGGGCTGCCCACCTTGTTCTTGACGACCTTCACCCGCGTGCGGTTGCCCACCGCGTCGCCGCCGTCCTTAAGGGTCTCAATCCGCCGGATGTCAAGGCGCACAGAGGCATAGAACTTCAACGCCCGACCGCCCGAAGTGGTCTCAGGTGACCCGAACATCACGCCGACTTTTTCGCGGAGCTGGTTGATGAAGATGGCGGTGGTGCCGGAGTTGTTCAGGCCGCCGGCGATCTTGCGCAGGGCCTGGCTCATCAGTCGGGCCTGGAGGCCGACGTGGCTGTCGCCCATCTCGCCTTCGATCTCGGCGCGCGGCACCAGGGCGGCGACCGAGTCGACGACGATCAGGTCGACCGCGCCGGAGCGGATCAGCATGTCGGCGATTTCCAGGGCCTGCTCGCCGGTGTCGGGCTGCGAGACCAGCAGCTCGTCGGTGTCGACGCCCAAGTTCTTGGCGTACTCCGGGTCCAGCGCGTGCTCGGCGTCGATGATGGCGGCGATGCCCCCCTCGGCCTGCACGCTGGCGATCGAGTGCAGCGCGAGGCTGGTCTTTCCGCTCGCCTCTGGACCGTAGATCTCAATGACTCGGCCGCGCGGCAGCCCGCCGATGCCCAGCGCGACGTCGAGCGCGATGGAGCCGGTGGGGATGGCTCGGATGTCGACTTTGGGGCGCTCCCCCAGCCGCATGACCGAGCCCTTGCCGAACTGCTTGTCAATTTGGGCCAGCGCCAGGTCGAGCGCTTTGCCTTTGTCCGGTGCGGCCATGCCCGCCCCTCCCGTCATTGCCTTTTTTCCGGGTGTTTTAGCCATGTCGTCACGCTAGACCGTGGGTCCGACACATGCGCCGCGACACCTCGCTCGAACGACACCATACTCAAACTGACGTTCGAGTGCCGCCGAATCGGCGATCAGCGGCGAATCCGGGCCGGAATCCGGTCCCCGTAGGCCTCGCACACGGCCATCCACACGTGCTTGACGTTCCAGCCTTCGGCGAGCGCCTCGTCGACGGTGAGCCCGTCGAGCGCGGAAAGGGTCTGGTCGTGTGCGACGCTGCCGGCGTAGGAGTCGCCGAACGTCTCGCGCATCCGTTCCCAGAACTCGGTTCGCCGCATGTCGTCTCCTTCTATGCCCGCCCGTCGCAGGCACGGCCCCCAGCATCGCATCCTCCGTCGCG
>JBOGDN010000119.1:0-2513 GCA_050742995.1 Stackebrandtia sp.
TCCCGCGGCTCGGCGCCGCAGCGCTCGATCAACAGCCGTTCGATCTCGGCGGCCGACGGCACGGGCACGGGCTCGGCCGGCGACGTCGCCGCCTCCCACTTGTCGTACCAGTGCGCCGCCGGCGCCGGCAGCCCGAGGTTGTCTCGCACCGGGGTCGCGTTCGTCATCGGGCTATCTCACCTCACGGGCGCCTCGCCGTCAACGCCGCGCCGGGCGCCTTTACTGTCGACGGCGTGGCTCGCTTCTTCACCCGAGACTGGGTCGTGCGGCATGTTGTCGCCGTGATCCTCGTCGTCGCCTTCTGCGCGCTCGGGTATTGGCAGTACATGCGGGCCTCCGGCGGCAATACGCTCAGCTGGGCGTACACGTTCGAATGGCCGCTGTTCGCCGCGTTCACCGTGGCGCTGTGGGTGCACGAAGTGCGCGCCGAGCTGAAGCGCGCCGGCGGAGTCGAGACCGCCGGCGAGCCGCCGCTGACGTCGCCGTTCGAACCGGGCGACGACGCCGCGCCGGCGCCGACTGGAGACGCGGCGACCGACGCCTACAACCGGTACCTGGCGTGGCTGGCGGCCGACCCCGGCCGTCGCCCCGGCGAGTACCCCGGCTGACGACGCCGGAACGCTGTGAAGCCCCTCACTTCGCACAGCCGAGATGGAGACTAAATGGATGCGCCAAAGGACCTGCGAGGCGCGCTGCTGCGCTTTCGCGTCATCGCCTGGATCGTGGGCGTGCTGCTGATCCCGTTGATGTTCGTGGCGTGGCCGATGGACCTCTTCGGCGGCGACGACAGACTGGTCGCGATCATCGGGCCGATCCACGGCTTCGGCTACATGGTGTACATGGCGCTGGCCTTCGACCTCGCCCGCCGTGCGGAATGGTCGCTGTGGCCGCGCATGGTGCTGCTGCTGCTGGCCGGAACCGTGCCGCTGCTGTCCTTCAAAGCCGAACGCTGGGCGGTCCACACGGTGGCCGCCGAAACCGCCGAGCAGCCGGAGCCGGCGGTCAGTACCAGTACTCCGTGACGTCGCCGTGAGGCTCGCCGTCCCACCACGCCTCCACGGTGAACATCCTCTCCTGCGAATCGAAGTCGACGTAGATGCGTTCGGGCTCGTACTGATCGGCGTAGGCGGTGTATCCGCGCTTCGGGCTGGCCGACACCAGGGTGGCCTCGCCGGGCCGCAGCTGGATCACCGCGGTGCCTCCTTCGGTGTCGAAGGTGCGCTCGTAGGTCCCGTCGCCGACGGGCCACCAGCCGTTGATCGGCTCGGGCTCGGACGGCTCGGTGGTCGACGGCGTCTGGGTGGGCTCGGTCGTCTCCGTGGGAGGCGGCTCCTTGGACGGCTCTCCCGGTCCCGAGGGAGTCTGCTCGGTAGGGCTGCCGTCGGCGGCGTCGGAAACGACCACGTCGGCGTGGCTGCTCGGCGAGCCGCCGTCGTAGACCGTCGAGAGTCCCGTCCAGGTGGCCACCGCCGCAATAGCGGTCACCCCCGCCCAGGCGAGGGCGGGGAGCATGGGGCGGATCCAGGCAGGCGTGGGGGCCATGCGGGTTATCTTGCCAGATTTCACGGGCAACGATAGAGTGCCGCCGTGGCCACGGTGTTGCTGATAGAAGACGACGCTAACGTGTCCGCCGCGCTTTCCCGAGCCCTGAGCAAGGCCGGGCATCAGGTGCATGCGGAAAGCACCGCGATGCAGGGCCTGCGTGTGGTGACCGCCGAGCCTCCCGACGTGGTCATTTTGGATCTGGGTCTTCCGGACCTCGACGGCGCCGACGCGCTTCGCATGTTGCGAGGCGTTTCGGACGTCCCGGTCATCATCGCCAGCGCCAGACGCGCCGAGACCGACATCATCCAGCTGCTCAACGCCGGGGCCGACGACTACGTCTCCAAACCGTTCTCCGCGGCCCATCTGCAGGCGCGCATCGCCGCGGTGCTGCGGCGGCAGGATCCGGGACCGGCCGCGCCCGACCCGATCATCACCGTGGGGCCGCTCGCGGTCGACGAGTCGCGCCACGTGGCCATGCTCGGCGACGCCGAGTTGGACCTCACCCGCCGCGAGTTCGCCCTGCTGACGTATTTGGCCCGCCACGCCGGACGAGTGGTGTCCAAACAAGAGCTTGTGGAGCAGGTGTGGCGGCAGCCCTACATCGGCGCCGAGGCCACGGTCGACGTTCACGTATCTTGGCTGCGACGCAAGCTCGGCGAGACGGCCGCCAAGCCGAAGCTGCTGCGCACCGTGCGGGGGGTAGGGATCATGTTGTCGGACGAGTCGTAGGACTTATATGGGGAGTTTGTCGTCGATTGAGTTGGGCTCGGCCGTCCCAGGCGGCGCCTGGCTGCGGCGGCCTCGTCGCAAGTGCAAAAGCACTAGCTTCTCGGCCGCCTTGCCAGAAAACCGGAAACGACGGCGCTTTGCAAGCCGTCGCCACCTGGAACGGCCGCCCACGACTACGCCGTCGGTCTCGCTCACATGCCTTAGGTTGTGCGCGGATCGACCGCGCACAACCTAAATGC
>JBOGDN010000120.1:0-19672 GCA_050742995.1 Stackebrandtia sp.
TCGCCGACCGCGCGACGGAACTGTACGAGTCCCTTGGGGACAAGATGGGGGTCGGTCTGGCGGAACTGGTGCGCTGCACGCTGCCGGATCGCGATCCGGAGGCCAGGCTCGCGCATTCCCTCCGGGCGGCGGACTTGCTCCACGACGCGGACTGTCCCGGGACGACGGCGATCGCCCTGAACCACGTGGGACGCAATCTGTTCGCACTGGGACGACACGAGGAGGCGCTGACCCGCTGCACGAAGGCCCTGACCGTCTTCGACGAACAGGACGACCTGCACGGCCGGGCGGTGGTGCTGTTCTCCCTCGGCGAGATCCACTCCGCCCTCGGGCGACACCGGGACGCCCAGCGGTGCTTCCGGGACGCCGCGGACGGATTCCGGTCCTACGGCTCCCGGCTCGCCGAGGCCAAAATGCTTGTCGCCCTCGGCGACAGCCGTCGCGCCGCCGCCGAGCCCGCGGCCGCCGCCGACTGCTACCGCAACGCCGTCGCCGTCCTCGACGGGATCGAGCACGCCGACGCGGCGGCGGTGCGACGCAAACTCGCGACGGTCGTCGAAGGTCCCTGAGTTCAGCGGTCGTCCGCGGCGGAATGCGCCGTCGGACGGACGCCGTCGCGGCCCGGGCAACCCGGCGGCAATGAATTGGCAAGCCGCCGTGGGCATCATCGAGTCTGTCCAAAATGTGGTGGGGGCTTCCGGCAACGGCCAAGCCGAGCGTCGCCAAGTCCCCGGAGCGGGTAGGAAAGCGAATGAAAAACAGATCGCGTAAGTTGCTTCGATGGTCGGCGGTCGTCGCGACGGTGAGTCTGCCGGTGGGCGTCGCGATTCCGGCGCTGGCCGAGTCTGAGCCGATCCGGGCGCAGGTCCTGGCGATCGCGGACTTCCACGGCGCGCTTCAGCCGCCCGCCCCGCAGTCCGGCGGCGAGATCGTCGGGGACGACGGACAGAAGATCACCGTCGGCGGCGCGGCCTATCTGGCCGCCCACGTCAAGCAGCTGCGCGAGGGGCAGCCGAATTCGATCCTGTACAGCAACGGCGACAATTTCGCCGGTGCGCCGTTCGAAGCGGACGTGCACTGGGACGAGCCGAACGTCGAGGTGCTCAACACTCTCGGCGTCGACTTCAGCAATGTCGGCAACCATGAGCTTGACGTGTCCCGCGAGTTCCTCGTCGACCACATGGCCGACGGCGAGTGTTTCGGCGAGGCCGGCAAGGACTCCTGCTTTGTCGACTCGACGGGACAACAGTTCCACGGCAGCGACTTCGAATGGTCGACCGGCAACGTCGTCGACAAGGCCGGCGGCGAGCCGATTCTGCCGCCCTACCTGATTCGCGAGGTCGCCGGCGAAGACGGCGCAAAAGCGCAGGTCGGATTCATCAACCTCACCAACTTCGGCTTCGAGTTCGGGCCTTCCTCCTACCAGCCGGATCTGTCTAGTCTGGATGTCGTTGAGACGGCGAACCGGTACGCCGCCGAGCTCAAGGACAAAGGGGTGAACGCGATCGTGTTGAACGCCGCCGAAGGCGCTCGGCCCAAGGGAGGGCACGACGCGCCGTACAACGGCTGCGATCTGGAATCGGGTCCCCTCATCGACATCGCCGCCCGGGTCTCTTCCGACGTCGACGCGATCGTCGGCGGCGACAAGCACACCCGGTTCAACTGCCAGCTGCCGGACCCGAACGGCACGCCGCGTCCGGTGCTGGGACCGGGCCGATACGGCGACGTCGTCGCGGAGATCGAGCTGGCGATCGACCCCGACAGCGGCGACGTGATCCGCGACCAGACCACCGCCCGCAACCACGCCAACACCCGCGACGTGGCGCCCGACCCGGACATGCAGCGCGTCGTCGACCACTGGAAGACACTGGGCCAGGAGTGGGCCGCCCATCCGGCGGCCGAGGTGACCGGCGACTTCACCAAAGACAAAAACGACGCCGGAGAAAGCACCCTGGGCGACCTGGCCGCCGACTGCAACCTGTGGACCGCCAACCAAGACCCCGCGACCAGCGCGGACTTCGGTCTGGTGATGACAGACCCGCACGAAGGCTCCAACGCCTTGGACTACGAGCTGAAGGTGGCCGCCAGCGGCCTTCCCGGCGACGCCGAGGGTCGGGTCACCGGCGGGGAGGCATGGGCCGCCTACGGTTACGGCGACCCGTACCTGACCGTCACGCTGACCGGCGCGCAGATCGACGCCGCGTTCGAACAGCAGTGGACAGACGCGAAGTTCGCTCCTTTGGCGGTGTCCGCCAACGTTTCCTACGGCTTCGACCCGTCACGCCCGATCGGCGACCGGGTCGCACCGGAAGACTTCCGGATCGGCGACGCCACGCTGGATCCGGCCAAGGAATACCGCGTGGCGGTAATGTCGTACACCGCTTTGGGCGAGGACGGAATCCCGGCGCTGAAGGACTTCACCGACCCCACGCGGGTCCAGCCCCCCGACCACGAAGCGTGGGTGGCGTTCCTGAAGGCACACCAGACGTTGACTCCAGCCCCGCTCGACCGGGTCAAGGTCCTGGGTTCATGACCGGGCGGAGGACATTGAACCGTCCTCGGTTTGGCGCCGCTTCCTTTTGAGTCGCGAATCGCTACGTCGAATCGGCGGCCGCTCGGCTCCGAACCGGCGGAATCGCAATCGCTGGACCGCTCGCCGCCAAGTAGCGGTTCGTATGCCGTGAGGCCGGGGCGCCGCCACATTGAGTACCGTCGTCACCGCCTCGCAGAAAATCGCGGGGGCGAAGGTGAAGGACATTCTCAATTCCATGAAGGATGCTCTAGATAACCTGGATACCGCACTGGACGACAAAGCCAGGGCGCTTGCCGGCGAAGGCGGGATCGGCGGCAGCGACAGTGGAGTGCTCAACGCCCTGGCGGTCGATGTCGAACGAGGCAATACGCCGACCTTGCTTCCGCAGGAGCCTTACGACCTCCAGGATGTCGAGGACACGGTCACCGACGGCGACGGCTCCCGCCTCGACGATGTCCTCGTCCCCGGTTAGCGGGCATCCAGTGGAGGGATCGATTCCATGGGCGTGATCGCCGATCGGCTCGACCGCATGACCGTCAAGGTCACTTCGCCGGACGGCCACATCAAAGGCAAACTGGCAGATCGAGACCAGGTGTCGGTGCGATTCCGGCCCGGAAGCTACGTCTACTACACAGAGCAGGCGCTGGAGCGCCAGCTCTCCCGGCTGGGCACGTTGCTGTGGACCGGTTACCAACGCGGCTATCTCACCGTCGTGACCGAAGCCGGCGGCGAGGTGTTGCGAGGGCCGCAGGACGCGTGGGACGCGTCCTCCCGGGAATTCCTCGCCCGCCGCCGCGATGTCAAGGTGGAGTGTCATTCCCCCGACCGGACCATTCAGCTGCGCACCGTCGGATTGAGCGAATGGACGACGCGTATCGCACCCGGAACCCTGGATTGGCTGTCGGAAGCCGGGTTCCTGGAGGCGCTGCATGCCGTCGTTCCCGTCACGGTGGGGCGATACTTCCAGAAGGTAGAAGCCCTCAAGTACGAGTGCTTCGAGAAGACGACAGTCGCCAATGACCCGCAACGCCTATGACCGCTGTCGACGCGGGGCTCGGCGACGCGGAGGCCGATCTGCCGGCGGCAGAATACGGCGAGTTCAAGTACCCCGAGGGGCTGACCGGTAGGCGCGGAGGAACGCGTCGGCGCCGGCGCGAGCGCGTGCTTCGACGTCTGCCGCGGCCGGCGGCGGCGTCGACGTCTCGAACAGGGCCCGGTCCAGCGAGGCGCCCATGACCAGGAAGGCGAAGTGCTCGGCGGCCAGCTCGCAGTCGTCGACGTGGAGCAGGCCGCGCTCATGGAAGCGGCGCAGCCCCTCGGCGACGGTCGCCATCACGCGGCTGGGGGCGCGTGCGTAGTAGTCCTTGGCCAGGTCCGGGAACCGCTCGGCTTCGCCGATGAGCAATCGGCGCAGACGGACGATCGGGCCGCCCAGCACCGCGCCGGCCAACCTGGTCGCCACCTCGCGCAGTTCGGATTCTGCGTCATCGGTGGCGCCAAGCGCCGACGACACCTCCTGGGAGAACCGCTCGGCGCTGGCAAGCGCGTCAGCCAGCATCTCCCGAAACAGCTGTTCCTTGCCCCCGATGACGTTGTAGATCGTTCGCTTGGACACCTGGGCCTCCGCGGCGATCTCGTCCACGTTGGCCCCAACATAGCCACGGCGCAGGAAATGCTCTGTTGCCGCGGTCACGATGGCAGCGCGCGACCTGGTAATACGCGGATCGACGGCCACTGCCTGGTGCGACGGTCCTGCCACCGGCGTCCCTTCCCAGTCTGGCGTTCTCTAATACTGACAAGTGTACTATTACACTCGATCGTGTATTACTGCCCTTGTCAGGGCAACAAAGCTCAAGTGAACTGGGAGGACCGTGATGGACCAGACGGCAGCTGGCCGAGGTGACGGCTTCGACGGCGCCGCAGCGGTGACGCGCTCGCTCTTGGGGTGGGGCGCGGTAGCCGGAATCTTCTACCTGGTCCTCGGCGTCACTCTGGGGCTGACCAGGCCCGGATTCGACTTCGGGCGGCACGCGCTCAGCCACCTGATGCTCGGCGACTTCGGTTGGGCACAAGCGGCCAACCTGATCCTGACCGGTCTCATGACCCTGGCGGCGGCCGTCGGCATCGGACGGGCGATGCGCGGGTCGCGGGGCGCGACAGCGGCGCGTCTGCTGGTCGGCGTCTTTGGGGTGGGCCTGGTGGTCGGCGGGATCTTCCCACCCGACCCCGTTGTGGGATTCCCACCGGGATCAACGTCGAATCAGGCTTCGCTCGGCGGGGCGTTGCACATGGCCTCCAGCGCCGTCGGGCTCGTCTGTCTGACCGCGGCCATGTTCACGGTGGCCGGCTGGCTCGCCCGACGCGGCGAGTCCCGGCGGGCGCTTTACTCGCGCGGCAGCGGAGTCGTGGTGGCCCTCGGCTTCCTCGGCGGCGCCGCGTTCTCCCCCGTGGCGGGCATCTGGATCGCCGTCGTCGTCGCCTGGACATGGCTTGCCGTGACGTCGCTTGGGCTATACCGCACCGTGCCGCACCCCGACCCGCACCGACGCACCGCCACAGGCCCGCCAGGTGGGCGTGTCTGATCAGACATGCTCCCGGCGGCTACTCGGTCAGACCTAGCACGTCCCACCACCAGTCGATCGAAGCGATCTGGGGCGGCGCCTCCGGCGGGCGATCATCGTCGGCGCCGTGATCGCGGAGAGTAAGCGCGGCGCGGCCGTCGGCAGCCGCGGCGTAGCGACGCGTGTTGCGGATTCCCCAGTCGAGATTGCCGCGGATCAGGTGATCTAGTCCGGCCAGGTAGCGGCGCAGCGAGGCCCCGGCCGTGCCGAACACCCGCTCGCGGCCCCGTAGATAGCACCCCACCAGCTGGTTGTGAATCAGGATGGAGCCCGCCATCGCCGCGGCGGGCTCAAGGTCGCGCTCGTGAGCCAGCACGGTGACAAGGTTGACGCCGTCTATGCCGCGCTGGGCTTCGGCCCAGTATGAGTAGAGGTCGTTCGCCCAAGCCGCGGCTAGCCAGGTGGCCTCGGTGAGCGCCTTGACCATGGGCCGGTCCAGATCGTCGTCGTCGATCTCGAATCCCTCGGCGATCTCGATGAGCCCCGTCCCGTAGAGGGCGCCGCCGGCGACATGCATGCGGATGGCGACGGCGTCGTCCAGCGCCGGTACGGCTCCACGGCCGCGATAACTGGACTCCCAGGCCATCGCCACGGCGAAAGCTCGGTTGAATTCCTTACAGCGCCTCAAGACCGCGGGCGCGCACAAAGCGGCGAACTGGTCGCGAAGCTCTTGCCTCGCGAACAGGAACGGATCGGCGGCGCCGAGCGAGCCGGACGGGGTTTCCAGTGCGCGCTGGATTCTGCCGTGCCGCGAGACCGGCTCGGCCAACCGGTCGTGGGAGGCGGCGTCCTCCAGGATGTCGTCCAGGACGAATCCCCAGTAGTAGAACTTCGTGATCGCGATAAGCGCGTCGGTCCGTCCGGTTGGGAAGACTCGCGCCACCAGATCACCGGAGTTGATCCTCTTGAGGTCGTCCAAGGTAGGGCCGCCCAGGTCGCACAGACCGCGCTGGCCGGCCCACTCCAGGGCGGCTTGATCGATCTCGTCGGCGGCGGGGTGGACGGCGGGTGCGATGGGACAATAGAGCGCGGGCAGGCCTCCCGCGTCGGCGGAGGCGTCGTCGAACGTGCTCACGCCGGCTTCTCCTCCGTAGCCTCGCCACGTACGACGGGCCGCTCCGGTGCGCGGCGTATCGCACGCATCCGCAGCCCGCGCGGTCGCAACAACGAGGCCAGGGGGATGCGGACGCCGGTTCCAGGCAGTGGCTCCAGGCGCCAGCGAGCGGCAATCGTCGCCAGTGCGAGGACGGTTTCGGTGATGCCGAACTGGTCGCCGATGCAGACGCGAGCTCCGCCGCCGAAGGGAATGTAGGCGTCACGCGGGATTGCCCTGGCTCGCTCTGGCAGCCACCGGTCGGGGTCGAAGCGATCGGGGTCCGGGTGCAGGTCGGCCCGGTGGTGGATGAGGTAGGGGCTGAAGACGACCGTCGTTCCCGCCGGCAGGGGGTGGCCGCCAAGGTGGGTGTCGGCGGCGACGACGCGCGTGAGGGCCCACGTCGGCGGGCGGAGGCGGAGGGTTTCGGCGACCACCCGGCCCGTCAGTTTGAGGCGGGGCACGTCGTCGTAGGTCCCGGGCCGATCTCCCAGGACGGTGTCGACCTCGGCGTGCACGCGACGCTCGACGTCCGGGTCGCCGGCGAGCAGGTGCAGCGTCCAGGCCAGAACGATGGCGGTGGTCTCGGTGCCGGCCAGGAAGAACATCAGAACGAGATCGACGATCTCGGCGTCGTCCAGACCGTCGCCGTCGCCGTCGAGAGCCGGGGCGGTCAGAAGCGCCCACAGCAGGTCGCCGCGGTCGACTCCGCTGGCGCGGCAGCCGGCGACGACGTCGCCAAAGGAGTGGCGCAGGCGAGCGAGGGCGCGGTGGTAGCGGCGGTTGCCGGGCGTGGGCAGCCGATCCAGCGGCCGCGGCGTGAGCATCCGCCGGTCGACGCCGCCGATGATGTCGATCACGTCCTGGTGTGCCTGGTGCAGAGCGGGAGCTGGCAGGGTGGTGGAGAACATCGCGGCGGTCAGGGTGGTGGAGGTGATCGTCGTCATCTCGGCGAACACGTCCAAGATCTGCTCGTCGCGCCACTCCGAGACGACCGCGGCGGCGTGGTCCGTCATCATCCGCGCATAGCCGGGGAAACGGGTGGGGTGGAACGAGGGTTGAACAAGTCGCCGCTGCCGCCGGTGCCGGTCGTGCGGGCTGGTGAGCAAGCTGCCGCCGACCACCTCCCGTGCCCGGTCGAAGACGACCCCGCCCTTGTCGAAGGCACGGTCGTCACGCATCACCTGCCGGGTCAGAGTGGGATCGCACACCACCACCGCCGGGGCTGGGCCGAGAAGGACGCGGACCAGGTCGCCGTGCTCGGGCAGCGACTCTAGGAACCCCAGAGGGCCGCGGATCAACGGCAAGAGATGGCCGAGCAGCGGCAGAGCCCCAGGCGCTGTGGGGATCGAGGTCAAGGCTGCCATAGCTGCTCCCGCGGTACGACTGACAAGGTGTTCTTTTTCGGCCGCCGGCGGCCACGACACCTCCAAGAGCGCCGCTGGCACCAATGACGACGATCCTCCTGACCATAGTGCTTACCGCGCCCGCCGCTTGGCTGTATTGCTGTTCTGCGGCTTGCGACCAGACACTGTTGGAAACCGGCCCCAGACCGCAGCCGACGCCAATTTGTCAGGCGCCGGAAAGGAAGCATCGGCGATTTCCGCCCTGTGAGGCGTCGGCGTCACCGCTTCGGCAGAGGGTCCTGATAGGCCTGATCGAACTCTTCGCCGGATGCCACGCGCCGCACCAGTTCGCCGACGGCCGGGCGGCCGCCGTTTTCATCCATCCAGGAAACGACTTCGCAGGCGGCCTTGGCATACAGCAGATTGTCGGCCGACGCTTCGCGCAGCCAGTCGTCGAGAGTGTGCGGCAACGGTTCGTCGGCGGAGGCCCTGCATCGGTCGGCCTCGCCGACCGGCTTCAACCAGCGAGGGTCGTCGGAGACCGCCACGGCCAATCCTTCGTCGAACCATTGCGGCACTTCGGCGCCTTCCAGCCGCGCCGATAGCTCCACATGCGACAACTCGTGCGACGCGATTTCCGTGTTGACGCCTTTCGGCGACAGCATCAACGCTCTGTTCATGACCGCCACACCGCGTTCTTCGCCGCCGCCGATGCGTCCATAGCACTCCGGTGTCCCGCACACCAGCACACGGGGGTCGCTCCACCGTCCGTCGAAGAATTCCCCGACCTGGTGTTTCGCCTCTGTGACCACGTCAATCGCCTGCCGGCGCTCCTGCGCGGTCATCTGGTCGTCGACATAGATTCCCTCGCCGACGTCGACCATGCCGTAGCAGCCGGGGCAAGCCGCCGCCGCGACCTGCGGGTAGGCGAGCGCGACGCCGCCCACGCCCGCGAGAACGAGCACGCCGAGGATGATCGGCACGCGCCACCACCAGCGACGCCGGTTCGGCCGGTGGCGCCGAGCCGGCGGAGGCTCCGATTTCTCGTCGGACGAATTCGGTGCGTGTGTCCTCAAACGGACCTCCCACTTCGCCGGCCATGCCCCAGATGGGGTCCGGCCATGCTAAAAGGTGCGAATCTTGCGCGGGATGCGGCCACGGGAGATGATGTCGGGGGTTGGGGTCTGCCGGCCGAGAAGAGGTGCGCGGGATGTTGGTGCGGCTGTTGGGGGCGGTCGAGGTCGCCTCCGTCGAAGGGTGGGTGCGGGCGGGTCCTGTCAAGCGCAGCTGTGTGCTGGCCGCGCTTGCCGTTGTTCCGGGCGAGTCGGTGTCGTTGGACGCGTTGACGGATCGGGTGTGGAGCGCCGAGGCGCCGTCGTCGGCGCACAGCACCTTGTACGGACACATCGCACACCTGCGCACCTTGTTGAAAAGCTGCGCCGGACAGGCGACGATTCGCAAGTCGGGTCCTGACGGCTATCTCCTCGACGTCGATCCCGAGCAGGTCGACGTGCACGCGGTGCGAACGCTGGCCCGACAAGCCCGCGAACTCGCGCGCGACCGCGACGTCGAGCGGGCGGTCGCCGTGTGGCGGGACGCCTGCGGCCTGATGCGCGGCGAGCCGTTGGCCGGCCTCGGCGGCGACTGGGCCGCCGAGACCCGCGCCGGCCTGCGACGCGAACATGTCGCGATGCTGGCCGAGCGGTTCGCCGTCGAGCTCGATATGGGGCGACACCACGACGTCGTCGAGGAGCTTTCGAGGCAAGTCGCCGGGCATCCGCTGGCCGAAGGCCTCGTCGCCTGTCTGATGACGGCGCTGTACCGATGCGGCCGTCCGGCCGAGGCCCTCGACGCTTTCGCCGAAGCCCGCGCCCGCCTGGCCGACCGGCTCGGCCTCGACCCCGGCGACCAGCTCCAAACCCTCCACTTGCGCATCCTCAACCAAGACTCCACGTTGGCCCTCCCCTCCCAGGCCCCGCCGGAGCCTCCCGGCACAGTCGCCGAAGCGTCGGTCTCGGCGCATCTGCCGCTTGACGTCCCCGACTTCGTCGGACGCGACGCGGAGCTGGCCCAACTGGACGATTTGCTCGACAAATCGGGACGCGGACCGACCGCCGTGATCGTCGCGCTCGCCGGAGCCGGCGGAGTCGGCAAGACCGCGCTGGCGGTGCGCTGGGCGCACCGGGAGTCGGTGTGCCGGGCGTTTCCCGACGGCTGTCTGTACGTCAACTTGCGGGGCTTCTCCGAACACGCCCCGATCACGGTCCACGACGCGCTGAGTCGGCTGCTGCGACAACTCGGCGTGGACGGGGAGCAGATCCCGCACGACCTGGAGCAAGCCCGCATCGCCTACGACAACAGACTCCGCGGCCGGAGAGTCCTGGCAATCCTGGACAACGCCGCCGACGCGGACCAGGTGCGCTCGCTGCTGACGTCCGAGCCGTCCTGCCTGGCGCTGGTCACCAGTCGCGACCGCCTTTCGGGACTGGCGGTGCGGGAAGGAGCACATCGGATCTTTCTGGATCGCCTGCCGACGGACGACGCCGATGGTCTGGCCGCGCGGCTGCTTGAAGCCGGGACCGTCGATCGGGAATCCGGGACGGTGACGAGGCTGACGGAGGTCTGCGCGCGACTGCCGCTGGCGATCCGCGTCGCCGCGGCCGGCTACGACGCCGCTCACCCCGACACCCGGCTTTCGGAATACGTCGACCAGCTCGCGGAAGACAGACTGGGCGTGCTCGACTCCGAAGCAGACGACTCCACGGCGATCACCGCGGTCCTGTCGTGGTCGACGTCCCGGCTGTCTGACGAGACGGCCGCGGCGTTCGGCCTGCTCGGCGCTCACCCCGGACCGCACCTGGACCTCGCCGCCGCGGCGGCCATGTTGGACGTTCCGGCGTCGCGCGCGCGTCGCCTGGTGCGTGACCTGACCGCGGCCAGCCTCGTCGAGGAAGTCGCCCCGGGACGCTATTCCATGCACGATCTGCTGCGCGACTACGCCCGCGAGCACGCCGAGCGGCTGAATCTCGACCTTCCGCCCGCGCGCGCCCGGCTGCTGGCGCACTACACGAGCCGGCTCGCCGACGAGCCGGTCGACGTCGACTGGTTCCGCGTCGAGCAACCGGGACTGACCAGGTGCCTGCAACTGCCGCGCGAAACCTCCACACTGGGCGAGTTCGCGCTGCGACTCGGCCCGCGGCTGTGGTCATTTTGTCATTACCCCGACGCCCGCAACGCCTTTGACATTGCCCGTGAAACGTTCGACGCCGGCGCCGACGAGCATGCGATCGCCGTTCTGGGTTTGGGCCGCGTGGCCCGCGTCGTCGGCGAGTGGGACAAGGCCTTGACATGTCTAAACGAGGCCCTTGAGGCTTTTCGCGGGCTTCACAACCTGCGAGAACAAGCAGCCACGCTTCAAGAGCTCATGTACGTCGGCGGCAATGCCGGTTCCGGCGACCTTTCCGGCGTCGTCGATCAGATCGTTGAGCTGCTCAACCAGCCCGACGGTCACGACGGCAGGGCTAATCTCCTGATCACGTTGGCAGAGGTGTACCTCTACCGCCGCAACGACTTTCTAGTCGCTCGGGAGTACGGCGATCTAGCGCTCACGGCCGCCCGCAAGGCCGGCGACCCCCGGACAGTGGCCAACGCCCTCATGATTCGCGCTCAGACAGCCAAGTTCAGCGGCGACCTCGAAACCGCGACAGTCGACTACACCGCCGCCTCGACGATCTTTCGCGACATCGGCATACGCAGGGGCGAGGCGAACGTCTTGATCGGTCTGGGCGACGTGGCGACGAAGTCTTCCGACTACGAAGCCGCCATACGAAGCCACAGACAAGCCATGGCCGTCTTCGCCGAAATCGGAGACCTGTCCAGTTGGGCCCGAGCCCTGTACAGCGTCGGGCAGGCCGCGCTCGCAGTCGACGACACCCGGCAAGCCGGCGACTGTTTCACTCGCGCCAGACAGCAGTGCCGCGAGATCGGCGATCGCACCGGGCAGGCGTATAACGGGGTCGGCATGGCCGACACGCTCCGCGACAGCGGAAACCTCCAAGCCGCGGACACGGAGTACCGACATGCTTTGAAGATTTTCGAGGAGCTCGGCGACCTCCAAGGCGAAGCCAAAGTCCGCTACGGCATGGGACGGCTCGCCGCGGCCGGCGGCGACACGACCGCCGCGCGTCACGACTGGGAGCACTCCCTGCGCCTGTTCGAGGCGATCGGCGCGTCCGAAGCCGAAATACCCCGCCGCGCACTCGGCTCCCTCTCCGAGGGCACGCTCGACGAAAGCTGACGGCACAATGCCAGGACCTCGGTAAGGAAGCGTCTCTTACGACGGCGCCGCCGGGCTCCTCTTCGACGTCGAGCCGGAACACCTGCGAGGGATCGGCCGCGGGGTGCGCGGTGCGCAGCTGCTCGTCGACGACGACCGCGCAGGGGTGCACGCCGACGCGGCGGGCCACGTGGTCTTTTGCCGCGACGCGTCCCAGATGGTCTCGTCCACGGGCGCCGTCGGGGAGCCCGTAGAGGCGGGCGACCGTGCCCGGAAGCCAGTCGAACGCCTCCACGTCCCCGCCGGAAAGCCGGGTTGTGTCGTCCTCTGTCGACGAAATTCCGACGCCGCGCACATACTCGCGGTCCCGCATGAAGGCCCGCAATTCGGTCATGCTCAGCGAGCGCATCAGCTCCACCGGGACAAGCACCTCGACGACGCGGATCGCGACCAGCACCCGGTTGTCGGCGATGAACTGCAGGTTGACCACTGGCAGACGCCGCGCTCCGTCGACAAAACCGACGAATCGCGCCTCGACCCGAACCAAACCGGTCTCAGGCAGAGGCTCGAACAGATCCATGGAGACGATTCGAGTCGGGAAGGCGCCTTGAGCGCGCCCGGCCTCAGGCGCCCATCGCCAGAACTCGAAATGCGGCACCAGATGGAACGCCGTGTCGAGCACTCCCTGATTCAGCAGTCCATGGGGGACTGTCCCACGGCCGGGGTCCAGAATTCCGGACGCCGCGCCGAGCCCCGTCCGCGCCGAGACCAGGTAGTGGAAGCTCGGTCCGTGGAACAGCATGGCGGATTCGTACGGGTTCCACGGCTCGGCGTCGTCGGGCAGGGGTTCGAGCGGCACCGGCCGGGCGGGCGGATCGCCGAACAGGACCGTCGCCTCGACGGCCGGCTCGAACCTGGAGAGTCGCGGGTCGCGAGCGTCCCTCCAGGCCAGCAGCGTCGCCTTGCGTTCGTCTCCTTCGCCGGTCGTCTCGGTGCGCAGCCGAAGCGGAGCCGACACCGGCAGCCAGCGGTGCAACTGGACGTCGCGCAGCCCCGCGACCGGCCTGCCGACCTTCTCGGCAGCCGCCGCGGCAACCACGTCTACGGTAGACATCATCGGCAGCGCCGGAACGACCCATATCGGACAATGGTCGGCCAGCCAGGGATCCGTCTCCAAGTCGATCACCCGGTCGACGGCGGCCTCCGCCTCCCCGGCGACGTCGCCGGGGACGACGCGCATCCCGATGTTCTTCAGGTGGTAGATGCGCACTCCGTCGACCCACAACCATCCTTCGGCGAGGGCGTAGTGTCCGCTGTCGTTCCC
This sequence comes from Stackebrandtia sp., assembly GCA_050742995.1. GTDB lineage: Bacteria > Actinomycetota > Actinomycetes > Mycobacteriales > Micromonosporaceae > Stackebrandtia. The sequence continues at coordinate 13,194 of JBOGDN010000120.1, forward strand.
GCCGACTTCTTTGATCTCCAGCTCTGTGGTGATCACGGCGTTGTCGGGCGTGACTTGGCCGCGGTACTTCCACGTCAAGGGGGCGTCGAGCATGACCGGCTCGAACTGGGGGCGCGTGATTCCCCCGCCCATGTCTTGTTCGATCATGTAAAACTTCAGCAGCTGGCTGAGCGCCTCGTTCCCCAGCGATCCGGGCTGCACCGGGTCTTGGAAGAAGTGGGCTTTAAAGAACCACTCGTCTGGGTCGACGTCCTTTTCGGCGCGCAGCCGTCCCAGCCCGGCGGCGCCTCCGTCTGGCCAGTAGCCCGTGACGCGGTCGAGCATCAGCAGCATGGGCGAGGGAAGACGCAGCGATCCGGAACAGTACTTGGCCGGGCGGACGGTCAGATCAGCGTGGAAGTCGCCGGGCGCGGCGATCTGTTCGCGGTCGGCGTCCGACGCGGGCACGCCAAACTGCTGCTCGAACGCTTCGGGCGGGAAGAAGCCGAACGTCGTCGACATCCTCCACACCAGTTCTCCGTCGGCGAACGTTTCGACGTCGAAAGACCCGATGAGGGTGCTCCCGATTCGGGACGCATGCAGCGCTCGCGCCCGGGTGCGCAGCGAACGCGTCCCGGGACGCACCTCGCGCAGCAAGGTCGTGTCGCCGTCGAGGTTGCGGAACCGCAAGTCGGAGTCGCCGTAGTCGCCCTTTCCCGCGGCGACGGTCGAGGCCGAGTAACTGGCCAGCCAGCCGGTGGCCTGCAGCGTCGCCTCCATGAGCACGCCAAGCGGCATGCTGCGCCGCCCGTTCTGGTCCCAGTACCAGGCAGCGTCGGGAACGTCGTATTCGGCTTCGACGCGGAAATCCGGACGTGTGCCGTCCAATGAGCCCTCGAGGGACAGGATGCGGGTGATGAAGTGGTACGGCGGGGACGGCAGCCGCGCGATTCGGAACGGGCCGTCGAGGTGTCGGTAGGAAGCCCCGAATCCGTCGGAAGGGCGTCCCAGGGCGCAGGCCAGCATGGACGGATAGTCGAGCGGGAATCCGTCCATCTCGGCGACCGGCCCGGGTTCGCGGTAGCCGACCAGGCCGCACTGGGCTTGCGGCGGCTGGGGCGTCTCGGAGGTCTGCACGGCCGGCGGTCCCAGCTGTCGCCAGTGCGTCAGCGGCCAGTCGGGGGCGAGCCGGACGGCCAGGCGGTTGACGTGGAACGCTTTGAGGCCGTCCACTGTGACCAAGACGTCGGCGACGAGCGTCGGCTCGGGACCGGCGGTCGTCTCGCGGACGAACACTTCGTAGACCAGCTGCCGACTGTCGGGTGTGGCCTGGCCTCGGCACAGCATCCGGTACGACTGTTCCGGCGCCAGCTCGAATCTCCAGCCGTCGCGCTCGACGGTGTAGCCGAGCCCGGCCAGGTAGAACGACATAGCTTGGACGCAGCCTTCGATCATCAACGTTCCGGGCATGCACGGGTCGTTGAGGAAGTGTCCGTCGAAGTACCAGTCGTCGGCGCGGATCGGGGTCTGCGCGCGCAGGTAGCCGCGCCCCCACGGTCCGCCTTCGGGGTCGAATTCGGGGATCTCGTGCAGCAGCCGCATCCGGCCGTCCCCGATGCGAGGAGTGCGCATATGCGACCGCGTGAAGCGCCAGTCGTCTCCGAAGCAGTCGGCCGGGCGGCCCTCGGCGAAGGCGCGCACCTGTTCAGGAGTGAACTCGCGACGTTCGCATCTCAGCCGAGACGAGTCCGACGGCCTGTCGGCGTCGGGCGGATCGTCCTCGGGTTTCCACAGCACGCCTCCGCTGTCGGCCAGCTCTTCGTCTGTGAAGAAACCCGCCTGCGCGTCACGCACGCTTATCCGCAGTTCGCCGTCGACGCGACAGTCGTAGTGAAAGAAGAACAGTCGCACTCCGGCGTGCTCGCCGTGTCCGTCGACGTGGATGTCGAAAGACAGCGTCTCCCCGGCTGCCGGGGGCGGGCCGTGGAAGGTCAGCTCGCAGCCCAAAAGCCGGTAGACCCGTTCGTCCCGATTCAACAGGTCTACGCCCAGCCAGCTGATCAGCAGCAGGTCTGCCTGTCCTGCCTCGACGGCCAGGCCGGTCGGCATCCGGCCGGCGTAATCCAGATACCAGCTGTCGAGGCGGACATCGGTCTCGGTCCAAATCGTGCCCTTGCCCATCGAGCCGGGCGCGGCGTCGATGCCGGTCACCCGGTCGGCCAACAGCATCGGCGGCTGCGGCAGCCGCGTCTGGCGCCGATATTCGTCCTGATCTGCGAACTGCGGGCCGAACAGCTCCGAGATCTTCCCGCCGGCCAACCGCTCCAAATCGGCGCGATCAAACACGAGACCCGGCCGAGCCGACGAGGCTTCAGCCGACGGCTTCGGGGAAGCCGCCGGCAGCGCCGGCGATTCGTCCAGACGCCCGTCGCGAGCGCGCAGCAGCAGCGACAACGCCTCTTCTCGCACGCGCAGAAAACGCCGGTGAGCATCGGAATTGCGAGTGAAGACGTTCAGGTACGTCAGGGCCGCCGTGCCGCGAATGTCCGTTGCGGGAGTCGCGACGCCGTCTTGTCGCGACGTGGTCGGCGACGCCGGAATCGCGGCGGCGACAGTCGGCTGTGCGGCGACCGCCGACTCCGGCGCGATCTCAGGCGCCGATTCGAGGATCGGAGGCAGGGTCGGCGCGGGCGGCATCTGCTGTGCGGGCCGCGTCCGCTGCGGGGGCGCGGGTTCGGGTTCCGGCAGGCGCACTGCGGGCGGATGTGCGGGCAAAGACAGAGACTTGCCGTCTCGACGGGGTTGGGGTGTGGCGGCGTCGAGTTGGTCGAACAGTCCAGCGTCGTCGACGGGAACTCCTGCGGCCAGCAGCTCCGCCACAGTAGAGGCAAGCCGCCGCAGACCGCGGCCGTTGGGCGCGTCCAGAGGGACGGCGAGATGCTCTCGGCCGGCGAGGGTCTGGCCGATCCAGCCGGAACAGTGTCCCAGCGGGCCGTGTTCGACGAACACTCTCACCCCGTCGTCCCAGGCTCGCCGCACCAAGCGCGCGAAATCGACGGGGCCGGTGAACATCGCGGTGACGGCGTCGGCGGCGGTTTCGGGGGTCACCGTGTACGGCTCGCCGGTCGCGCCGCTGTAGAAGCGCACGCCTGGGTCCTCGGTCGTGGGGCGCAGGTGGAACCGGCGCCATTCGTCCCGGATGTCTTCCAATTCGGGCACGTGCGCCGCGATCGGGTACGGGATCGGCAGCGCGGGCGCGGGCGCCAGCCGGGCGAGCACGCGTTTGCAGCTGTCGGCTTCGCCGCCGACGACGCAGGAGCTCGGCGAGTTGACGAGCATCAGGTGTGCCGCCGGCTCGTCCGCCACGGCCGCCTCGACGCGTTCGCGCGGGGCTTCTACCAGGTAGCTAGCCCAATGTTCCCCGTCCACGCCCGCCCGCCGCCATGCCCGACGCACCGCACGGCACTCTCCCACCACTTCTGTGGTGAACAGGTCGCTGACTCGGGCCTCTTCGTACATGGCGTAGTGGTCGGTCCACGCGCCCAGCGCCGTCAGCGCGCTCGACTCGCCGGAGGAGTGCCCCAGCGCGACGTCGGGGCGGAGACCGAGCACGTCGCGGGTGACGTGGACGTGCATGCGCGCCAGCAAGCCGGATCCCACAATCTGCTCCAGCACCTGCGGGGGACCGGAAGTTCGACCCCAGGCCACCGAGGTAGAGATCACCCCCGGCGGCGTGTCGCCATCCGTCACACCTTCCACAAACGACGGAAATGCGAGCGTGAGTTCTCGTCCCATGCCTCGGTAGGCGGAGGCGCCGCTGGTGAAGACGAATCCAATCTCGCCGTCGAGGGGGCGTTCTCGGAAGGCGACGCCGTCGGGCTGCGGCCCGCTGTCGCTCAGCCAGGTTCGGGCGGCTTCGAGCCGGTCGCGCAGCTGCGCGGGATCGACTGCCAGCAGCACCAGCCGTGCCGGACCTTCGCGAGACTCGCGTCCGGATTCGGCCGCTTCCAGCGCCTGGCGTGCGTCGGCGCCGGAGTAGACGTGCGGGCGGGGCGTCGGCTCGTCGACCCAGCCGGCGGAGTCGGCGCGACGCAGCCGCACCGAGGCGGCCGGGGCGTGCAGGACCGACACCGCCGCCTGAGCGGTCCGGCGGTCCACCAGCGGCTCTGCGGGGGCGTCGGCGCGAGGGAGAGCGCGGCGGTGCAAGGCCAGCGCCGCACAGGCGACGGCCAGCAGGCCTTTGGCCGCGTGGGGGCTGCCGAACAGGTCGACGGGGTCGAAACGCGCCGCCGACTCAGTCGTTTCGGCGTCGCCTGTCGCCAGGTCGGCTGCGGGTTCGTCGGCGTCGTCCAGCACAGCGAACACCGGGTCGCCGTCGCGGCGAGCGTCGCTCAGCCGCTTCAATATCAGCACGACGGCCGCGTCCCCCGGGGACTTTGATTCGCCGAGCGCGGCCAGCGCCTCCTGATGCACCGGCTCGTGGGAGAGATCGACGGCGCCGACCAGCGCGGCGTCGGCTTCGCCGTGGCGAAGCGCTCGGGCGGCCAGGCGCAGCGCCTCGATCCCCGAGCCCTCCTCGGAAGACACCGTGAAACTCGGCCCGGCCAAATCAAGCTGTGCGTTGAGGCGGTTGGCCACGATGTTGGGCATCGTGCCCACAACTCCTTCGGAGGCCAACGGCTCGCCGAAAGCATCCTCGACCTGTCCGTACACGTCCGGGTTCAGGCTGACGCCTGCGGCCTCCGCATGGGCGCCGACACGCCAGCGTGCGCCATACCTGGCTACCTCCGGGTCGCAGCCCATGCCCGTCAGCACCATGGTGCGCTCGCGCGGCAGCGAAATCCCTTCCGCAGCCTCCCGGGCTACCTCCAGCAGAAGCGACTGCTGCGGGAGCGCCTGGCGCAGGTCCGCGGGCGGGAACCGCAGTCCCTCCAGAGCGACGTCGACCGTCTGTCGCGGTTCGCGATCAGCGCGGCCGGAGAACAGGGAGCGAAGGAAGTCTCTCGTGTCCTTGCCGTTTCCGGCGCGCACGGCCGTGGCGGTGATCGCGATCGGCTCCGGGTCGGGCACGGGCGGATCGACGACGGCTGAGCTCTCGCCGGTCCATTCGTCGACCACGAGGTGGGCGTTGTTGCCGCCGAAGCCGAAGGCGCTGATCCCGGCGCGGCGCGGGCCTGTCCATTCTTCGGGCTCGTGCAGCGCCCGCAGCGGGGTCTCTCGCAGCGCTTCGATCGGCTCGTCCGCACCCAGCGTCGACGGTCGGAGACCAGCGGCCATGGCGCCGAGCACTTTCAACAAACCGGTCGTGCCGGCGGCGGTGATGAGGTGACCGAGGTTGGATTTGACCGAGCCGACGGGCAGGTCCGGGGCGTCGGAGAAGACGCGTGCGGCGCTGCGGACTTCGACGGCGTCGCCGACCTGGGTGCCCGTGGCGTGGCACTCCAACAGGGACACGCTCGCCGGATGGACCCCGGCAAAGCGGTAGGCCTGACGCATCGCGCGCTCCTGCCCGTCCTCGTCGGGCGCCAGCAGGCCGTGGGCCCGTCCGTCGTTGGACAGGCCGATTCCGCGAATCACCCCGAAAATCCGCCGCCCCGAGGCGACGGCGTCCGACAGTCGCGTCAACGCCGCGAAACTCGCTCCCTCGGCGGGGACCAACCCGTCGGCGTCGCGGCAGAACGGTCGGCTGCGTCCGGTGCGGCTCATCGCCTCCAGGGCGCAGAATCCGGTGTGGATGAACAAGTCGTCGGCGCAGGCTACTCCCCCCGCGAGCATCACGTCGGCGGAACGGTCGTGCAGCCGGTCGCAGGCCAGCTTGACCGCGTACAACGAGGAAGCGCACGCCGCGTCCAACGCCACACCGCCGGCGCCCAACCCCAGCGCCTGCGCGGCGAGGTGGATCGGAAGTCCCGACGAGAACCGATTGCGCGCATCCGGTCGCGTGCCCGCCGCACGACTCCAGGGTTTCGGCTGCGCCGACAGCCACACGTGTTCGGCGAAGCGCGCCATTCCCGCGGTGGGGTATGACAGGTTCCCGGCGACCAGGCCCGCTCGTTCGACGGAGTCCGCGGACTCGGCTTCCCGCAACGCCTGGCGTGCGGCGTGAAGCGTCCAGTGGAACACCGGGTCGAGTGCGACGATCTGCTCGGCGTCGAGACGGAATCCGTGCGGGTCGAAAGCCTCCTCGAAGCCGCGGACGTAGCCGCCCACGTCGCTCCAAGTGCGATCGACACAGTCCTCGGGGCTTCCCATCGCCGCCCCTTTAGACCGCCGCCACCGTCCCTCCGGCACATGCGACAGGCTCAATCGCCCTTCGGCGACGTTCCTCCACAGCGCGTCCGGATCCAGCGCGTCGGGCAACACACAGCCGCGTCCCACAATCGCGATCGGTTCGAAACTCATGACCGGCCCTCACTGCTCCTCGGCGTCCCCGGCCGCCACGACCACGTGCATCTCGTCGACCGCGGCTCCGGCGACCTCGGCGACGAACGCCTCGGCGC
>JBOGDN010000121.1:0-5870 GCA_050742995.1 Stackebrandtia sp.
GGGCAGTCCGGTTTCGGCCAGGTCGCACAGGCGGTCGCGCAGTCGCCGGGTCGCGCCGAGACGGTCGCGCCACCACCCGTCGGGCGTGGCGCCCACGACGTTGGCGGCGTCGACGACGATCAGCGGCACGGTGTCCACAGGCGCGTCCCCCTCAAGAAGTCGCCTGGATTTTAGGGCTGCCACCAGCGGGCGAGGCTGGACACGGCCGGGTCGTCGGAGGCCAGCAGCGTGTCCCATCCGCCCTCGGCCGAGCCGTCCATGCTCATCAGGTCGTCGGCGGGCGGCACGGCCTGGTCGAGGCCGGCCCAGCTGTGGCCGGAGTCGGCGACGTCGCCGAGCAGGCCGGCGTCGGACCACGGCTGCCCGTCGACGGGCTCGGGCAGGTCGTCGACTTCCAGCTGCGGCGGGAAGTCCGCGACGAAGGCGTCGTCGTCGCCCATTTCGGTCGCGTCGGGGTCGGCGCCGGGGGTTTCGGCGTCGGACTCGTCGACCGTCACCGCCTCGGCGGTCTCGTCGTCGGCGGGGGAGTCGGCTTCGGCGGCGTCGACTTCTTGATCGCCGGCCTCGTCGAGATCGCCGGCGTAGCCGACCTCGTCGTCGTCGGCCAGGGACGCCTCGGGCTCGTCGCCGGCTTCGACCTCGACGTCGGGGTCTTCGGCCTCGCCCGTCTGCGCGGCGAGGTCGTCGTCGCCGGACAGGGACTCGTCGAGGCCGCCTGCCTCGTCGCCGAAGCCGGCGACGTCGTCGAAGGACTCGCCGCCGTCGACGTCGTCAGACCAAGAGTCGGTGTTCACCGCGCCTCACCCTCTCGCTTCGTCGACGGCTTTGGGAAGCACGGCCTTGGTTTTGACCAGCACCTCGTCGACCTGCTTGACTTTGGTTTTGAACGCCTCGCGCCGCTTGACGAGGGCTTCTTTCTTCTTGGCCCGCGCCTGGTTGTCCTGCTTGAGGTTCTTCTCCGCGGCGGCGATTTGACGGTCGAGCTGCTCGCCGCGCCTTTCCAGCGCGTCGTCCAACGCCAGGTTGAACACATACTCGATTTCGGTGAACCGGTACTGGATCTCGTCTTGCAGGGCGGCGCGCGTCTCGGCGAGAACCTCGCGGATCCAGCGCTGCGCCTGCTGCCGGTCCTGGGAGACCTTGCGCTTGTACATGATGAACGCCATGGCCGCCACGCCCACCGTGATCGGCGCGGCGATGATCGCCGCCCCGCCGGCCACGCCGGCGCCGCCTATGCCCAGCGCGGTCAGGCCCGCCGCCGCGCCCTTGCCGGCCATCATCGTCATGCCCGCCGACGACACCACCATCATGGCGTTGTCGCCGCCGCCTTCGCGGCGCGGCTTGGAGCCGGACTGCATCCGCAGCTGCGCGTGGATGCGCCCGACGATCTGCTGCAGCTCGTGCGGCGGGAACATCTGCGACAGCACCCGCCCGGCCAGCACCTTGAACCGGTAGTCCAGCTCCTGGCTGAGCCGCACCGACAGCGCGTGCAGCGCCCGGTCGACCTCGTGGGGCATGTTCTTGATGTCGCCGCGGCTGGCCTTTTCGGCCTTGCCGAGCAGCTCTTCTTGCAGCTTCTGCACGTAGTTGCGCAGCCGCGACTGCGCTTCGACGCGGGCGCGCTGGATCTCGGTGCGCAGCGCCATGTTCGACTGCTTGTTTTGGTTGCGCTTCATCGAGTTGACGCGCTTTTTGTCTTCTTTGAGCTTCTCGGTGACCTTGGGGTCGGGGTCGAGCGTCTTGAGCTGCTCGCCCACGCCGATGTCCAGGCGGACGAACTCGCTGCGAATCGCCCGCAGCACGTTGGCCTGGTGCAGCACGTTGCCCTTGGCGCCGAGGTTGATCAGCGCGTGCTGCAGCGGCGCCACGCGGGACTCGGTGATGAGGGTCTTGGCGGCGTCGGGCGGCATGGTCATGGCCATCTCGGCCAGCCGCGACGACACCGGGAAGAACGGGGCGTTGGCGAAGCGCGGCGCGTGCGTCTGCAAAAGTGCGACGTCGTCGTCGCGGATGCGCTGCCAGCCGGGGTAGGTGTCGATCTTGGTCAACGCGAAAAGCACGAAGTTGACGCGTTTGCTGGCTTCGATGAGGAAGTCGAGCTCCGGTTTGGAAAACGGCGAGGACGAGTCGACGACGAACAGCAGCGCGGTGGCCTGCGACACCGCGGCCAGCGCGATCTCGGCGTGGATCGGGTCGAGACCTCCCACGCCGGGCGTGTCGAGGATGGACAGGTACTGCAGCAGGGGAGCGGGGTGCCGGATGCGCAGCCGCCTGGGCGGGCGCACCCCGCCGGGCAGCTGCCCGAGCGTGGTGCCCCAGTCGCGGATGTCGCCGGGGTTGAGCGGCACCGGCACCTCGTTGCCGGGGACGAACGCCTCCACGGTGTGCTGCTGGGCGTGCTCGAACTCCAGGTAGGCGCTTGTGGCCACCGCGACGTCGACCGGCGACAGGTTCGGCACGCCGATCAGCGAGTTGACGAGCGACGACTTGCCGCGTTTGGTTTCGCCGACGACCACGATCGACGGCCGCGCGGCGGCGTCGCGATTGAGGGCGTCGATGTCCTGGGCGGCGTCGGCGTCGATCTTGCGCAGCGTGGCCACGCCGCCTGCCACGGCGGTGCGGCACAGCTTCTCAAGCTGGGCGGTCGGGTCGGGCTTTTTGGCCGGCGCCTGCTGCGTCTGGGTGGTCATGACCGCGCGCCTCCGCCGGCGCGAAAGACCGTCACGATCGGGTTGCGCAGCACGCCTTGACGGTCGGCGTAGCCGACGGTCTCCACCACGGCGATGACCCCGTCGCGCGCGGGGTCGGGCGCGGCGGTCACGCCGCCCGCCTCGTGCCGGGTGGGGTCGAACCGCTCGCCCACCGGCGCGACCGTGACGACGCCGACCTCGCCGAGCCCGGCGCCGATCTTGTCGGCGATGGCCTGGCTGGTGGCCCGGTCGCGCACGTAAATACAGGTGTCGACGAGGGAACGGCGCTCGGCGCGCAGCTGCTCGATGGCCGCGCGAGCCGAGTCGTCGGCGCCGCCGCCGTGCGGCGCCGCCGCGGCCACGACGGGAGCCTTGAGCCTGCCGCCCAAAACCCCGAGCACCGCCGCGCCGGTCAGCGCCGCGCCGGCGAAGCCGGCGAACGTCAACGTCGGGTCGCCGGCCAAAATCCCGGCGACGATTCCGGTAAACGCCGCGCCGGCGACGACCGCCACTATGGCGATCAGCCGCAGGTGGCTTGTGGACATCGTCTTCTCCTTCGATGCGGAACGTGTGGGCGGTCAGGCCGGTCTGGGTCCGCGCAGTCGCTGCGCCAACAGGTGGAAGCCTCGGGCCACGACGTGGGCGACGCGCGCCTGGGCCGGCGACGCTCCCCCCACGGCGAAAGCCCTCCACCTGTTGTTGGCCTCCAACGCGGCCTTGACAAGTCCTTGGTGGTCGGATGCGGAAACGCCAAGCACCGACGCGGGGTCCGACGTCAACGCCAGCCGCGCGACCTCGGCCTCCATGTCGGAGGGCAGTTCGACGGCCCCGGTGGTGACCTGGGCGGCCACCTCGATGAGCCGCAGCCGGTGGTACTCGGGGTCCTGGATGACGCGTTCGACGGCGTCGCGCAGCATCTCGCGTTCGGCCGGGTGCTCGGCCGCCGAGGCGATCGCCTCAAGCCGGGTCAGACCCCACCCGGCCTTGATGGCGTCGGTGCGCAGCTGAAACGCCTGATCCAAGGTGGTGCGCAGCCGCGGGAACCCGGAGGCGGCGAACAGCAGCCGCACCAGCTCGCCGGTGGCCATCTGCGGATTGACCGCCAAGTGGGCCACGGCGAAGTTGACGCCGTACAAGTCCAAAAGCCGCAGCAGCCGCTCGCGCTGCTCCGTCGACACCGGGCATTCGCGCTGCGCGAACAGGGAGGCCGCGGCCAGCAGTATCGTGCGCTCGGATTCGGGCAGCTCGGCCAGCTTGCGCAGCGCCTCGCAGTCGGTGGCGGTCAGCCGCCCGGCCTCGGTGGTCTCGGCCAAAAGCCCCACCACCGGCACCACGTCGGAGACCACGCGACGCATCACCTTCGACTGGTTGCGCGACAGCGGCTCGGCCACCGGCCACGGGTCGGCCGCCGGACTCGGCGCCAGCTTGTCGATCTTGTTGAACAGGCCGAGGGAGTTGATCGGGTTGCTCGACAGCTTCGACGACATGGTGCGAAACGCCTCAAGCGCCTGCAAGTCGTCCTCGCGCACCGACTGGGTGAACGTGTAGATGATCGCCTCGGCGCCCGACAGCGCCGACTTGCTGTCGGCGTCGATGTCGTCGGCCACCGGCGCGTCGAACAAGAACTTGCGGGCCTCTTCGGAGATCGACTGGTTCACCGACGACATGCCCGGGGTGTCGACGACCGTCAGGTTCTCCAGCCGGTCGGAGGTCAACGTGACGTCGACGTAGGCGATCTCCTCGCGCGGCACGTTGAGGCGCTGCGGGACCATCCCCGACTCGTCCAAAGGCAGACTCGACCGGGAGCCGTCGCGTTTGACCACGTCGACGCGGTCGGAGGTGCCGTAGCGAAACTGGGTCACCAGCCGCGTGCACTCGCCGACCTCGGTGGGGGCGACGCGCCGACCGATCAACGCGTTGACCAGCGTCGACTTGCCGGCCTTGAGTCGGCCGGCGATCGCCACGCGCAGCGGCTGCCCGATGCGCTGCCGCACCCCCTCGACTTCGGCGCGGGTGCGCGGGGAAAGACGCGGCGCAAGCTCGGCGCAAAGACCTGCCACGCGATTGCTCAATGGGCCAGATGCCATGGTGTGGGGGCGTCGCGCACCGTCGACGACGAACCGACGATGCCGCGCCGGCCTCCTTCCCGGGTCGACGACGGACACGACCGCCTTGCGGCGACGCTTCGGCCGGGCGGCCCCGGCGCAGGCTTTGACGCTACCGCAACGCCACAACGTCTCGACATGTACAACGGCAAAGCCGTCGCCGCGGCGCCGAGCGGTTTCGGCGGCCTGTGGAGGCATCACGACGGTTCCTTTGCCAAAATATGATGAGCCGGTGAGACGTCGCCGCGTGAGGCGACGACTTTGAGATTACGAACCGCGCGGCGACGTCGGCATCCCCGTTTCGTGCCACTAACGTCAGCCCATATAGTCCAACCGGGAGGACAAAGCAGGTGCCCCAGGCTCATCCGGACGGCACGCCCGACGGCGCCACGGCCGCCGGCGGCCGTCGCAGCGAGTTTTCGCGCGTCGCCCCGGAGCTGGCCGACGCGGTCGCCGCGCTGGCCGAGCCGGGTATGGCAATCGTGGCCGGACCCGCCGGGTGCGGACGCACCCGCCTGCTGACAGCCGTCGCCGCGGCCTTTCGCGGACCCGTCTACTCAGGCGGCGGGCTTTCCATGCTGCGAGGCAGCCCCGGCCTGGCGTTGACGCGGGCGGTGCGCGCCAAACTGCCCGCCCACGACGTGCCGCTGTGCGCCGAGGCCGTGCGCTCGCGAGTGCGCGGCGGCCTGCTCGTCGTCGACGACCTGCAGTGGTGCGACGCCGCCACGCTGGCCGCGCTGCCGCACCTCGCCGCGACCTGCCGCGTCGTCGCCGCGCTGCGCACCCCCCACCGACTGCCCGAATCCGCGATCGCCGCACTGCGACAACACGCCTTGTGGATCGACGTCGCCCCCGTGGACGACGACGCCGCCGCCGAACTGGTCCGCGCGGCCGCCCCCGGCCTGCCCGAACCCGGCGTCACGGCGCTGGTGCGTCGCGGCGGCGGCAACCCGCTGGCCCTTGAATCCCTGGCGCGACGCGCCCAGGCCCGCCCCGACTCCGCGACCGAAGCCGGCGACGCCTCGCCCGACACGGTGCACGCCCTGGCCGAAGCCGTCGCCGACCTGCCCCGGGC
>JBOGDN010000122.1:0-6723 GCA_050742995.1 Stackebrandtia sp.
GTTCACCTCCATGGGCGGCTACCTCTTCGGCGCCGACGAAAACGGCGACCCCGACCCCGACGACCTCGGCGTCGACTCCGAAGGCGGAGTGGCCGCCTTCGAGAAGTTCCACGAACTCGGCGAGGCCGGCGACGGCGTGCTGCGCACGTCGATGACCTACGACAACGCCATCTCGTTCCTCGAAGAAGGCGACACCCCGTTCCTGATCTCCGGTCCCTGGGCCGTGCGCGGCGCCGAAGCGGCCGGCATCGACCTGGAAGTCAGTCCCATCCCCGGATTCGAAGGCGAAGGCCCCGCCGTCCCGTTCCTGGGCGTGCAGACCTTCTACGTGTCGAGCAAGGCCAAAAACGCCGTCTTCGCCGAGGAGTTCGTGACCAACTACGTCCTCGACGTCGACCTGGCCACGGCGCTTTACGAAGCCGACCCGCGCACCCCCGCGCTCATCGAAGCCCGCGAAGCCGTCAGCGAAGACGACCCGAACCTGGAAGGGTTCCAGGCCGCCGCCGAAGGCGCGTCGCCGATGCCGTCCATCCCCGAGATGAACGCGGTGTGGGAGCCGTTCGGACGCGCCCTCGCCGACGTCCTCGAAGGCGCCGCCGACGGAGAGACCGCGGCCGAAGACGCCGCGGAGGCGATCCGCAAGGCGATCGAAGACGGCGCGTGAGCCGCGGTTCGGAACGGTTTACACACATGATCGAACGGCGCTCTCAGACGGTCAGCGCGAGCGGCCAGCTGGTGAAGATCGCGGTGCTGGGACTTGTCGCCGCGCTGGCCGTGTGGGCGGCGTTGCCGCTGGTCGGCGCGCGCGCCTGGTGGCCGCTTGCGGTCCTGGTCGGCGCCACCGCGCTGATCTTCTACATCTACCTGTCGCCGCGGCGGCTGCCCGCCAAGTACCTCGTGCCGGGAACCCTGCTGCTCATCGCCTTCCAGGTGACCCCGGTGATCATGACGATCACGACGTCGGTCACCAACTACGGCGACGGGCATCGCAGCGACAAGGACGAGGCGATCGCGGCGATCGTCGCCGCGGGCGTGCAGCGCAGCGACGACTCCCCCGAGTACACGCTGACCGTCGTCTCCGACGACGCCTCGGGCGAGCTGGCGTTCCTGCTGACCGATCCGTCGACCGGCGAGCATCTCGTCGGCGACGCCGAAGGGCTCGAGCAGCTGCCCGACGGCGACGCCGAGGTCGCCGGAGGCGTCGTCGTCGACGCTTCCGGCTACACGCCGCTGGACAACACGCAGCTGGTCGAGCGCTCCGAGGAGATCAAGGAGCTGGCGGTGCCCGTCGGCGACGGCGGCATCCGCTCCTCCGGCCTCAGCAGCGCCTACGAGGGCGCCTCGACCCGCGACTACGACTCCGGCTGCGACTGCGTGACCGACTCGGCCACCGACGAGGTCTGGCACGCCGACGACGAGCGCGGCGCCTTCGTCGACGAAGCGGGCCGGCAGCTGCCGCAGGGCTGGCGCGTCGACGTCGGCGTCGCCAACTACGCCAAGATCGTCACCGACCCCGAGGTGCGCGGCCCCTTCCTGGGGATCCTGACGTGGAACCTGGCCTTCGCGGTCGGATCGGTGCTGTTGACGTTCGTGCTCGGCCTGGCCTGCGCCATAGCCCTCAACCACGACAAGCTGCGCGGACAGCGCGTCTACCGGGCGCTCGTCATCCTGCCGTACGCCATGCCCGCCTTCGCGATGCTGCTGGTGTGGCGCGACATGTTCAACACCGACTTCGGCCTGATCAACAACATGCTCGGCCTCGACCACAACTGGTTCGGAGAAACGTGGAGCGCCCGCGCCTCGGTGCTGCTCGTCAACCTGTGGCTCGGGTACCCGTACATGTTCCTCATCTCGCTCGGCGCCCTGCAGTCGCTGCCCAAGGACACCCTTGAAGCGGCCAAATTGGATGGAGCGAGCGGCTTTCAGGCGTTCCGCAAGGTCACCCTGCCGCTGCTGATGGTCGCCCTGACGCCGCTGATGATCGCGTCGTTCGCCTTCAACTTCAACAACTTCAACGTCGTCCAGCTGACCACCGCCGGCCATCCGTTCCCGGCCGGCGAGTCCGTGGGCGGCACCGACCTGCTGATCACCTACACCTACCGGCTGGCCTTCGGCGGCTCCGGCGCCGACTACGGCTACGCCGCGGCGGTCAGCGTCTGCATCTTCGCGATCGTGGCGCTCATATCCGCGATCAGCTTCCGCGTCACCAAAAGCCACGAGGAGGTGTACCGATGAGCTCGACGACACGCCAGGCGCCCGCGACGCGGCAGGGCCTCGGTCAGTGGATCCGCGAGTTCGGATGGAGGCATCTGGTCGCGATCGGAACCGTCGCCTTCGCGCTGATCCCGATCGTCTTCGTGCTCTCGGCGGCGTTCAATCCCCTGGGGACGCTCAACTCCACGTCGCTGGTTCCCACGCACGGCTTCTCGCTGAACAACCTCGTCGACCTGTTCACGAAGCACCCGTTCGGCCGCTGGTACGCCAACACCGTGCTGATCGCCGTAACCGCCGCGTTCACGTCGATCTTCATCTCGTCGCTCGCGGCCTACGCGTTCAGCCGCTACCGTTTTCGCGGCCGCCGGGTCTCCCTGCTCGCGCTGCTGCTGATCCAGATGTTCCCGCAGTTCCTGGCCATCGTGGCGATCTTCCTGATCTTCGGGACCGTCACCGAGCACTGGCCCGTCGTCGGATTCAACACCCCCGGCGGCCTGATGCTGCTGTACATGGGCGGCGCGCTCGGCGTAAGCACCTGGCTGATGAAGGGCTTCTTCGACACGGTGCCCATCGCCCTCGACGAGTCCGCCACCATGGACGGCGCCTCGCACGCGCAGATCTACTTCCGGATCATCCTGCCGCTGGCCGCGCCGATCATCGCCATCACCGGACTGCTCGCCTTCGTCGGCACCATGAACGATTTCATCATCGCCAGCATCTTCCTGACCGACAACGAATCCAAGACGCTGGCCGTCGGGCTGCACTCCATGGTCGCCGGCCAAAACCGCGACTCCCAGTTCGGCATGTTCTGCGTCGGCACGATCCTGACGGCCATACCCACGGTCGCGGTGTTCCAGATGTCGCAGCGCTACATCGTCTCCGGACTCACCGGAGGCGCCGTCAAGGAATGACGCGGCGAATCGACCTCGGTCTTTCCCCCTGTTCGCGCGTCAGGGAGCCCCTGACGAAAGTTCAGGGGGCGAGTGCGCCGGGAGAATGACGCGAAAACCCTGCGTGAGGGGCTAGCGTCGACGATGTGTCTGTCATAACAATCGAAGGTCTCACCAAACGCTATCCGCGCGTGACGGCGTTGGACCAGCTCACCGTGAACATCCCCGAGGGAGTGTGCGGGCTGGTCGGCGCCAACGGCGCGGGCAAATCCACTCTCATCAAGATTCTGCTCGGCCTGTCTTCCGCGACCGGGGGACGCGCCAGCGTGCTCGGGCACGACGTGGCCTCAGACGGCGCCGAGATCCGGCGCCGCGTCGGCTACATGCCCGAGCACGACTGCCTTCCGCCGGACGTTTCGGCCGCCGAATTCGTCATGCACCTGGCCCGGGTCTCCGGGCTGCCCGTCGGGGCGGCCCGAGAACGCACGGCAGACACGCTGCGCCACGTCGGGCTGCACGAGGAACGTTATCGCCTCATGGGCGGCTACTCCACCGGCATGAAACAGCGCGTCAAGCTCGCGCAGGCTCTCGTCCACGACCCGCAGCTGGTGTTCCTGGACGAGCCGACCAACGGCCTCGACCCGGTCGGCCGCGACGAGATGCTCGACCTGATCCGACGCGTCTACACCAAGTTCGGGATCTCGGTGCTGGTCACCTCGCACCTGCTGGGCGAGCTGGAACGCACCAGCGACCACGTCGTGATCATCGACGGCGGCCGGCTGCTGAAGTCCGAAGACACCACGGCGCTGACCGCCGACACCCACACGCTGATCGTGGAGGTGCTCGACCCTGCCGGAGGACTCGAAGCCACGCAGACGGCCGAAAGGTCGCTGACCGCCGCCGGGATGAGCCCCCGCCGCTACGGGGACCTGCTCTACGTCCCCGCCGCCGGCGAGGACTCCTACGACGTCATCCGCGACGCGGTCGTCGCCGAGGGGCTCGGCCTGGTGCGACTGCACCGAGACCGGCATCGCATCGCCGAGATCTTCGGAGAAGGCGGCCCGGTCACCGCACCCGACGCCGGTCGGACGGAAGGAGGACCCGCCCGTGTCGACGCAAACTGACGCCGTTCCCGGATCGGGAGTCATTCACAACATCGGGTACCGCCGCTACGACGGCCCCCGACTGGAGCGCTTCGACCTCATAGCCGCGATGTACTCGCAGACCCTGCGCGGCTCGTACGGAATCGGCCGCGGAATCGCGGCCAAGCTCTTCCCGTGGTTCCTGGTGTTTTGCACCATGCTGCCGGCGTTCATCATCGTCGCCATACAGACGCAGATAGCGGGCATCGAAGAACCCGTCGCCGACTTCACCAGCTACACCATGTACGTCCAGGTGGTGCCGATCCTGTTCCTGGCGGTCCAGGCGCCGCAGGCGGTCTCGCGGGACATGCGGTTCGGCACCCTGCCGCTGTACTTCTCCCGTCCGCTGAGCTACGCCGACTACGTGCTCGCGAAGTTCGCCGCCTCGTGGACGGCGCTGTTCGCGCTGCTGGCCGCGCCGCTGCTGATGCTGTACGTCGGCGCGCTGCTCGTCGACCTTCCCTTCGGCCAGACGAGTTTCGACCTGCTCAAATCGCTGGTCGGCGCGGCGCTGCTGGCGGCCTTGATGACCGGAGTCGGCCTGGTGATCGCGTCGGTCACCCCGCGGCGAGGACTCGGCGTGGCCGCGATCATCGCCGTCATGATGGGCAGCTACCTCACGACCACCACCATCCAGAGCGCCCTGACGGCCTTTGAGTCCGGCCAGGCCGCCGCGTGGGCGGGGATGCTTTCGCCGCTGACGCTCTACGACGGGACGCAGTCGTTCCTGTTCCAGGTCGCGACCAACACGCCTGCCGCGCAGCCGGACGTCGCTCCGGGGCTGGCGCTCACCGCCGCGCTGGCCGGTTTCACCGCCCTGTGCTACTGGCTGCTTGTCCTGCGCTACCGGAAGGTGTCCTCCCGATGAGCACTATTCAAATCGACCGCGTGTCCCGGTGGTTCGGGCACGTGGTGGCCGTCAACGACGTCTCGATGACCGTCGCCCCCGGCATCACCGGACTGCTCGGCCCCAACGGCGCCGTCAAGACCACCCTGCTGAACATGATGGCCGGCTTCCTCGGTCCGTCCTCAGGTCAGGTGACTATGGACAGTGTGCCCACCTGGCGCAACGAGTCGATCTACCGCGACATCGGCATGGTCCCCGAACGCGAGGCCATGTACGACTTCCTCACCGGCGCCAAGTTCGTCCTGGCCAACGCCAAGCTGCACGGTCTCGCCGATCCGGGCGCGGCCGCCGCGCGGGCCATCCACGTCGTGGAGATGGACTACGCGGCCGACCGCGCCATCGCCACCTACTCCAAGGGCATGCGGCAGCGCATGAAGATGGCCGCCGCACTCGTGCACGACCCCGCGGTGCTGCTGCTCGACGAGCCGTTCAACGGCATGGACCCGCGGCAGCGCATGCACCTGATGGACCTGCTGCGGCAGATGGGCGCCGACGGCCGCACCGTGCTGTTCAGCTCTCACATCCTCGAAGAGGTCGAGCAGCTGGCCACCCACATCGAGGTGATGGTGGCCGGACGGCACGCCGCCTCCGGCGACTACCGCGCGATCCGGCGGCTCATGACCGACCGGCCGCACCGCTACGTGCTGCGCAGCGACGACGACCGCGGCCTCGCCGCCGCCCTTGTCGCCGACGGCGCCGTCGTCTCCGTCCACGTCGACGCCGACGACAACGCGCTGCAGGTGCAGACCAGCGACTTCGGACGATTCGCCGCCAGACTGCCGAAGCTGGCCAGCGAAAACAAGATCCGGCTGTACGACGTCACCCCGGCCGACGAGTCGCTGGAAAGCGTCTTCGGCTACCTGGTGCAGTCCTAAAAGGCAAGGAAGAGACATGAACAGCACTATCGCTCGGTTGACCGCGGTCAACTCGCTGCGCAAGTGGCGCGGGGTCCTGCTGGCGCTGCTGCCGGCGGCCATGCTCCTGCTGGCGTTCGCGATACGCGCGTTGGCCGGAGACGACGAAAACTTCGCCGTGGGGGCGCTCGAGACGATCGCCATGGGAGCGGTCGTCCCGCTGGTCGCGTTGATCGTCGCCACCGGCGCCATCAGCACCGAAATCGACGACGGCGCGATCGTGTACCTGCTGACCAAGCCCATCCCCCGCTGGAAGATCTCGCTGACCAAACTGGCCGTCGCCGTCGGCTCCGCGCTGGTCTTCGGAGTGATCCCGACCGCGATCGCCGCGATCATCCTCACCGGCGAGATCGGCGCCGTGACGCTGGGATTCGCCGTCGCCGCCGTGATCGCCAGCCTGGTGTACTGCGCGGTGTTTCTGGTGCTCGGCGTGCTCAGCCGTTCCGCGGTGGTGATCGGGCTGATGTACGTCCTGTTGTGGGAACACCTGATCGCCGGGCTCGTGGACGGCGCCAAGATCCTCAGCGTTCAGCACCTGGCGACCTCGATCGCCTCCGGCATGTACGACGTGCTGCCGAGCGCCGTCGACGTCGCCGTCGCGGCCGCGATCTCCGCGGTCGTCGCGGCGGCCGCCGCATGGTACGCCGGGCGCCGGC
>JBOGDN010000123.1:0-2739 GCA_050742995.1 Stackebrandtia sp.
CCGCGGCGGCCGGCTGCTGTTCGTCGTGCGTCAGCCCGCCAGGTACCCGCTCATCGACAGGACACGGCCGAACACGCCGTCGACGACCATCCTGTCGCCCAGCGGCGCGTCCAAGTCCACGCTGACCGGCTCGTAGACCAGCTCGTCGGTGCACATCTCGCTGCCGTCGTACTCGGCGGTTCCGGCGACCACCACGACGTCGTCGGCCTCGTACGCCAGCGGCCGCGGATCGGTGTCGCACGCGCCGACGCCAAGCAGGAACGTCACGGTCGCGTCGTCGATCGACTCCAGCCGCTCGGCCGACTTGGTTCCCTCCGGCGCGTCGTCGTATTCGCCGATGTCGACCTGCGGCAGCTGCGTGGCCTGCACCGGTTCGAAGGCCACGACCGTCACCGATCCTTCGACGCCCTCGACGGCGAAGTCCCACGCCGGAAGCTCGGCCATGCCGCGGCTGGTCCACCGCTGCGTCGTGGCCGGCTCGGCGCCGACGACGGTCAACACGCCGCACACGGCGGTGTGGCCGACGGCGTCGTCATCGTCGCCGGCGCCGTCGGCCGTCTCGTCGGGGACGGGCTCTCGAGGACAGTCGGCTGGCGGTTCCCCTCCAACCGCCAGCGCCTGGTCGTAAGCCGTCTGCGCGTCGTACACGTCGACGTCGAGCGCGTCGCCGTCGATCTTTGCCTGGTCGCCGGGCAGCTCGTCGGGCAGTTCGGCGTCGAGCTCGTACCATCCGGCGTTGAAGCCGGACTCCTGCGCCTCGTCGAGCTCCGCGCCCTCGGGCAGCGTGGCGATCTGATCGAGCAGCACGAGATCCTCGGTCCATTCCGCGTCGAGGTCTACGTCGTCCCAGGCTTCCGCCACCGCCTTTCCTCGCTCGGCGAAGGCCTTCTCCGCCTTTGACGCGTCGCCCGCCTCGTCGTCGGCGCCTTGCCCACAGGCGGCGGCCAGGAGCGTGGCGGACAACAGAGCACACGAGAGCCCAACGCGTTTCATGCGTAATTAGACGCGACGGCGGCGGATTTGGTTCGCGCGTCGTCCGCCGCGAACGCCGTGTGACAGACGGCTCCGCGGCCTTGCCTTGGCGTGCGTCGAAGCGATGGTCTACAGTTAACAGCTGTTTGGCAAAATTCCCGGCGTCAAAGCGAACCCAATCGACGCCCACACGTCCCGACGAACTCCGGAAGCGTAGTCGCAGCTAGGCGACTTCAGCCGGCTGCTTTCCGCGGTACGTGCTCTACCGATCGCGGAAGGCTTCCATGAACTCGGCTCTCAACGAGCAGACCCCTGTGCCCGAAATCCATACCGACGGCCCGACGACCACCTTCGCCGACCTTGGACTGCCCCCGGTGATCGTCGAGGAGCTCACCCGTCGCGGCGTCGTGGCGCCGTTTCCGATCCAGGCGGCCACGATCCCCGACGCGCTGGCCGGCCGCGACGTCCTCGGACGCGGCCGCACCGGCTCCGGAAAGACCCTCAGCTTCGGACTGCCGCTGCTGGTGGGCCTGGCCGTCGACGGCGCCGAAACCGCCGCCCGACGCCCGCGCGGCCTGATTCTCACCCCGACGCGCGAACTCGCCATGCAGGTGGCCGAGGCGCTCGACCCGTACGCCCGCGTCCTCGACCTCGAGATGAAGGTCGTGTGCGGCGGCACGTCCATGTCGCGTCAGATCGAGGCGCTCAAGCACGGCGTCGACGTGCTGGTGGCCACTCCGGGCCGGCTGCGCGACCTGATCGACCGCAAGTTCTGCGTCCTGGACTCGGTGAGCACCGCGGTCCTCGACGAAGCCGACCAGATGGCCGACATGGGCTTCCTTCCGGAGGTCGTCGAGATCCTGGACCAGATCCCCGCCGGCGGGCAGCGGATGCTGTTCTCGGCGACGCTGGAAAAGGAGATCGACACTCTCGTCAAGCGTTACCTGACGGCGCCGGTCACCCACGAGGTCGACCCGGCCGCGGGCGCGGTGTCGACGATGAGCCACCACGTGCTGGTGGTCAAGCCGCAGAACAAGGTCCCGGTGACGGCGGCCATCGCCGGACGCAAGGGACGCACCATCGTGTTCGTCCGCACCCAGCTCGGCTGCGACCGGGTCGCCGATCAGCTGCGCCAGGCCAGCGTGCGCGCCGCGGCGCTGCACGGCGGCATGACGCAGCAGATCCGCACCGCCGTGCTCGGCGACTTCAAGGCCGGCCGCGTCGACGCGCTCGTGGCCACCGACGTCGCCGCGCGCGGCATCCACGTCGACGACGTCGACCTGGTGCTGCACGCCGACCCGCCGAAGGACGGCAAGGACTACCTGCACCGGGCCGGTCGCACCGCGCGCGCCGGACGCAGCGGCGCCGTGGTCACCTTGGCGCTGCCACACCAGCGCAAGAGCGTTTTCGGGATGCTGGAGCGCGTCGACGTCGACGCCTCGCGCCACCTGGTCAACGGCGTCTTCGACACCGAGCTGGAGCGCATCACCGGCGCCCGGTCCCTGACCGACATGGAAGCCGACGCCGCCGCACGCGAGGCCCAGGCCGCGGAGCGCGAAGCCGAATCGCTGATGCGGCAGTCGGAGAACCTGGCCGCGCGCGCCGCGCAGCTCAACGGCGAGGCCGCGCGGCTGCGCGACCGGGCCGAAAAGGAGCGTTCCGGAGAGATCCCGATCGCCAAGCCGGGCCGCGACTTCGAGGACAGGAAGCACGGCGACGGCTTCGGCGCCGGTCGGCGCTCCACGGGTCGCAAGCCCTACCGCGGTC
>JBOGDN010000124.1:0-1802 GCA_050742995.1 Stackebrandtia sp.
ACGCCGAGCAGCGCGACCGCACGCTCGTACGTGACGCCCTCGGGACCGGCTCCGGCGAGCAGCTGGTCGAGCACCGAGAGGGTGTCGCGTGCCGACCCGCCACCGGCGCGCAGCACGAGCGGGTAGACCGGCGGCGCCACGACCGCCCCCTCCTCCGCGCAGATCTGCTCCAGCAGTTTCCGCAGCGTGCCGGGCGGGATGAGCCGGAACGGGTAGTGGTGGGTGCGCGACTTGATCGTCGGCAGCACCTTCTCCGGCTCGGTCGTGGCGAACACGAACAAGACGTAGTCGGGAGGCTCTTCGACCAGCTTCAGCAGGGCGTTGAAGCCGGCCGAGGACACCATGTGGGCCTCGTCGATGACGTAGATCTTGTAGCGGGAGCTGACCGGCGCGAACACCGCGCGCTCCCGCAGTTCGCGCGCGTCGTCGACGCCGCCGTGCGAGGCCGCGGCGATCTCGATGACGTCGACAGACCCGTTGCCCGTCGGGCCGAGCGCCGTGCAGGACTCGCACTGGCCGCAGGGCTCGGGAGTGGGGCCCTTCTCGCAGTTCAGCGAGCGCGCCAGGATTCGGGCGCTGGACGTCTTGCCGCAGCCGCGCGGACCGGAGAACAGGTAGGCGTGATTCAGCCGCCCGTTCCGGATCGCCGCGATGAGCGGCTCGGTGACGTGTTCTTGACCGATGACCTCGGCGAAGGTCTGCGGTCGGTATTTGCGGTACAGCGCTTGCGCCACGTTCGCACACCTCCTCGTCCCCGGCTGGGGTCACCAGGATAAGGCGACGATGAGACAACTTCGCCCGCGGCGGCGAAACCGGCTAAGAGCTCCTAACTCAAGTCCGCGGCGATGTCGCCGCGGTGATGCGCGCCCTCCAGCCGCACCCGGTCGACCAGCGCGTACGCGGCGGCGCGCGCGGCGGCGACGTCGTCTCCGGTCGCCACGCAGTTGAGCACTCGCCCTCCCGCCGACACCAGCGTGCCGTCGGCGGCGCGGGCGGTGCCGGCGTGGAGTATTCCCGGCGCGTCGGCGCCGACGATCGGTCGTCCGGTCGCCGGCTTGTCGGGGTATCCCTGCGAGGCGATCACCACGTTGACGGCCGCGCCGGCGTGCCAGCGCGGCGGCGGCGCCGCGGCGAGGCGACCCCTTGCGGCGGCGTCGAGCAGTTCCGAAAGCGGCGACTCGAGCAGGGCGAGCACCGCCTGAATCTCGGGGTCTCCGAAGCGGCAGTTGAACTCGACGACCTTGCAGCCGTCGGACGTCAACGCCAGGCCGCAGTACAGCACTCCCTGGAAAGGGGTTCCGCGCCGCGCCAGCTCGGCGAGCGTCGGCTCGGCCACGACGTCCATGATCTCTTCGACGAGGTCCTTGCGCGCCCAGGGCAGCGGCGTGTAGGCGCCCATGCCGCCGGTGTTGGGGCCGGCGCCGCCGTCGCCGACGCGTTTGTAGTCCTGCGCCGGAAGCAGCGGAACCGCGGAGCGGCCGTCGCAGATCACGAAAAGCGACACCTCGGGGCCGTCCAGGAACTCCTCGATCACGACCGTCTCGCAGTCCGCGGCGTGCGAGACGGCGGCCTGCCGGTCGTCGGTGACGACGACTCCCTTGCCGCCGGCGAGCCCGTCGTCCTTCACGACGTACGGCGCCCCGAATTCGTCAAGCGCGGCGGCGGTCTCGGCGGCGGTGCGACACGTCCGCGACCGCGCGGTGGGCACCCCGGCGGCGGCCATCACGTCCTTGGCGAACGCCTTGGAGCCCTCGATCGCGGCGGCCGCGCGAGACGGGCCGAAGCAGGCGATACCCGCGGCG
>JBOGDN010000125.1:0-3542 GCA_050742995.1 Stackebrandtia sp.
GGTCAGCCAGGGCCGCTGCTCTTCGACGCGGCGCGGCGTCATCGCCTCGGCGACGATCTCGCGCATGCCGGGGTGGGTTTCCGCCCCGTTGTTGGCCAATGTGGCCGGAAGTCGGAAGCCGTTGCGGGCGAGGATTCGCATGGCCGCCACCGGGATTGGGGTGGTGGCGTCCAGCGCGTTGTCCGGCGGGAAGGACGCCGGGTCGGTCAGGACACGGCGGACCAGAGCGGGGTCGGCGACGACGACATGTCCGTCGACGCGTCGCACCGCCCGCTCGGCCTGGTGCTCCCACAGTCGGTACAGCACCCCGTGAGGCTACCGGGGCTGAACGGACGAGGGACTGCGCGAGAGTCCTCTTCCGTGGCGAGCGGCCTCCAGGCGAGTGCAACGGCGGTAGGCCGCTGTACGGCCGCAAGCTCCGCGTGATCGCGCAGACAAGAGCAAGGCGCAGGCGCTCCCGCATCCCGGTGTTGGATGCGGGAGTGCCGACAACGCCGCGAGTAAAAACTCGAACGACGGCGCTTCGCAAAGACCGTCGCGCCCGGTGGACGCGCAGCAGGAAACGGGACTCTCGCGCAGTCCCTAAGTTTCGGCCGAGTCCGAGTCGTCCGGCGGCGGCTTCGGGTCGCGCCCGACCTGCTTGAGCGCCAGCCGAAGGGCGTACTCGATCTGGGCGTTTGCGCTGCGCAGCTCGTCGGCGGCCCACTTCGCTATCGCGTCGTGGACCGCCGGGTCCAGCCGGACGAGGACGTGCTTGCGCTGGGCCATCAGCCGTAAAGCGTTCCCGTGTTGACGACGGGCTGCGTGGCCTGGTCCGAACACAGCACGACCAGCATGTTCTGCACCATGGCCGCCTTGCGCTCTTCGTCGAGCTCGACCATGCGTTCGTCGGAGATGCGCTCCAGCGCCATGCCCACCATGCTCACCGCTCCCTCCACGATGTGCTTGCGTGCGGCCACGACCGCGTTGGCCTGCTGGCGGCGCAGCATGGCCTGGGCGATCTCCGGCGAGTAGGCCAGGTGGGTGATGCGGGTTTCGATGACCTCGACGCCGGCGGTCTCCACGCGGTCGCGCAGCTCCTGTGTGAGCTCCTCGGCGACCTGGGCGCCGTCGCGCAGGCTCATCCGATCAGTGCCGTGGGCGTCGTAGGGGTAGCAGGTGGCCATGTGACGCAGGGCCGACTCCGACTGAATGGACACGTACGACAGGTAGTTGTCCACCGAGAACATCGCCTTGGCGGTGTCGACGACTCGCCACACGATCACCGCGGCGATCTCGACGGGGTTGCCGTCGGCGTCGTTGACCTTGGCCAGGTCGGTCTCGAAGTTGCGCACCCTGAGGCTGACGGTCATTCGCGACGACAGCGGCGCCGTCAGCCAAAATCCGGGCTGGTCGACGGTGCCGATGTAGCGTCCGAAGAACTGGACCACCTTGGCCTCGTTGGGGTTGACCACGGTCAGTCCGCTCAGCGGGATCGTCAGCAGACCGCCGACGGCCGAGGCGACCGCGGCCATGGCGCCGCGCGAGTCCGGGGGCGCGGCGAACGCCGCGAGGGCGAGGGCCGCCACGCAGACGACGAACACCGCGAGGGCGAGAAAACCTGAGACGCGAAACGCGCGACGCGTCATGGGGACCTCCTGGGATATCTGAGTGATATCACCATGATAGCGAATGCTCGCCGTCGGACGCCGCCGTCGCTCAGCCGGCCGGCCGGTGTCGCTCGACGATCGCGGCTACGTCGACGCCCGGCGGCAGGTCGCCGTACTGGAGACCGCGGTGATAGCCCAGCCGGGAGGCGCAGAACGCGTCGGCGACCGCGCCGGGACAGCGGCGCACCAGCAGCGAGGCCTGCAACGCCAGCGCCAGGTCCTCCGTCAGTCGTCGGGCCTGGTCCGGGGTGGGGTCGGCCAGCCGTTTCTTCAGCCCGGCTATGTGGGCGTCCAGGAAGGCGTCGGCGCCTTCGGCAAGGCAGACCTCGTCGAGAAAGGCGCGCGCCGACTCCGGCGAGGTCGCAAGCGCCCGCAGCACGTCAAGACACATGACGTTGCCCGAGCCTTCCCAGATCGACATCAGCGGCTGTTCGCGGTAGCGGCGAGCCAGCGGCGTCTCCTCGACGTAGCCGTTGCCGCCCAGGCACTCCAGCGACTCCGCGGCGTGCGCCGGGCCGCGTTTGCACACCCAGTACTTGGAAACCGCCGTGGCCAGCCGCCGAAACGCGGCCTGCGCGGGGTCGTCGTAGGCCGACGCCAGCCGCATCGCCGTCACCGTCGCGGCCTCGGACTCCAGGCACAAGTCGGCGAGCACGTTGCGCATCAGGGGCTGATCGACCAGGGGCTTGCCGAAGGCCGAGCGATGCGCGGCGTGCCACGTGGCCTCGGCGACGCACTGCCGCATCCCGCCGGCCGTGCCCGTCACGCAGTCCAGCCGGGTGTGGTTGACCATCTCGATGATCGTGGGCACCCCGCGTCCCTCCTCGCCGACCAGGTGGGCCACGGCAGAGTGAAACTCCACTTCAGACGACGCGTTGGAGCGGTTGCCGAGCTTGTCCTTCAGGCGCTGCAGTCGCATCCCGTTTCGGGTCCCGTCGGGAAGCACGCGCGGCAGCAGGAAACACGAAAGCCCGCCCCTCGCCTGCGCCAGCACCAGGAAGGCGTCGTTCATCGGGGCCGAACAGAACCACTTGTGCCCGGTGATCCGCCAGACGTCGCCGTCGGGGACGGCCGAGGTGGTGTTGGCGCGCACGTCCGATCCGCCCTGTTTTTCGGTCATGGCCATGCCGACGAGGACGCCGGCCTTCTCCGCCGCGGGACGCAGGCCCGGGTCGTATTCGGTGGAGGTGATGCGCGGCTCCCACTCCGCGGCCAGCTTCGGGTTCGCCCGCAGCGTCGGCAGCGACGCGTACGTCATCGAGATCGGACAGCCGTGACCCGGTTCGATCTGCATGGCCAGCAGGAACAGCGCCGCGCGGGCCGCGTGCGCGCCGGCCCGCGGCTCTCGCCAGGGCGAACCGTGGACGCCGTAGCCGACCGAAAGCTCCATGAAGCGGTGCCACGACGGGTGGAAGTCCACCTCGTCGACGCGGTTGCCGTAGCGGTCGTGGGTGCGCAGCGTCGGCGAGAAGCGGTGCGCCTCCTCGGCCTGGGCGGCGACCTCGGCGCTGCCGAGCGTCGCGCCGAGCTTCTCGGCCTGCGGGGCGACCCACCCCGCGCCGGACCACTCGAGGGCCTCGGTCAGCGGGAGATTGTCGGCGAGCAGATTTCGCCCGACCAGCGGCGGCGGCTGGTTGACCACCACGTGGGTCTCGGCGACTGCGGGGTGCGAGCGAGTAGTCATTACCCAACGGTAACCACGCCGCGGCGCGGAGGCGACGCCAGGCCGCGACGAGGACGGTCGTGCGGCCGCCACGCCGCGCCGAATACGTCCTTAAACAGGCAAGACGGAGTAGATTCCCTCACCACAGTGTAATTGCCCGATTACTTGAGGGGAAGTTTCTATGAGTTCGTGTCGCCGCCGCTCGCCAAAGCGGCGTCGCGCAGCCTGGT
>JBOGDN010000126.1:0-8694 GCA_050742995.1 Stackebrandtia sp.
GCGCCCGGCGTTCGAGCGCACCGGCGGCCATCGTTTAGGCTCGGCGGTGTTCGAACGACAAGGGGACACACAGTGCGAATAGCGCGAATCGCTCATGCGCAAGGCATGTCCTTCGGCGTGGTGGAAGGCGAAGGATCGGGCGCGACGGTCACCGAGATCGAAGGTCACCCCTTCGGTCCGCTCAATCTCACCGCGCAGCGCTGGGCGCTGGACGACGTGCGGCTGCTGTCGCCGATGCTGCCGAGCAAGATCGTGTGCGTCGGCCGCAACTACGCGGCGCACGCCGCCGAGCAGGGGGCCGAGGTACCTGCCGAGCCGCTGCTGTTTCTCAAGCCGTCGACGTCCGTGATCGGACCGGGCGAGGCGATTCGGATCCCGCCACAGTCCAAGCAGGTCGACCACGAGGCGGAGCTGGCCATTGTGATCGGACCGCCGGGAGCGCGTCGCGTCGCCGACCCCGAAGAGGCGGCCGCGGCGATCTTCGGATACACCTGCGCCAACGACGTGACAGCCCGCGACCTGCAGAATTCCGACAGCCAGTGGACCCGCGCCAAGGGCTTCGACTCGTTCTGCCCGCTTGGGCCGTGGATCGAAACCGATCTCGACGTCTCCGACGCGGAAGTGCGCTGCGAAGTCAACGACTCGATGCGGCAGCTCGGCCGCACCAAGGATATGGTCTTCGGTCCGGCCGCGATCGTGTCCTATGTGTCGCATATCATGACGTTGCTGCCGGGCGACGTGGTCCTGACCGGCACGCCCGAGGGCATCGAGCCCCTCGAACCGGGCGACTCGGTATCGGTGTCGGTCGAAGGGATCGGCACGTTGACGAATTCGGTGGTGACTCTTGTCTGAAGTCCGCACGCGCTTCTGCCCCTCGCCGACCGGCCTGCCGCACGTGGGCCTGGTCCGCACCTGCCTGTTCAACTGGGCCTACGCTCGTCACCACGGCGGGAAGTTCGTGTTCCGCATCGAGGACACCGACGCCTCCCGCGACTCCGAGGAGTCCTACCACCAGCTGATCGACGCGCTGAAGTGGCTGGGTCTGGAGTGGGACGAGGGTCTCGACGTCGGCGGACCGCACGGACCCTACCGGCAGAGTCAGCGCGGCGAGATCTACCGCGAGGTGATCGACAAGCTCGTCGACGGCGGCTACGTCTATGAGGCGTTCTCCACCGCAGAGGAAGTCGAGGCGCGGCATCACGCGGCCGGCCGCGACCCCAAACTCGGCTACGACAACTTCGACCGCACCCTCACCGACGAGCAGAAGGCCGCCTATCGCGCCGAGGGACGCACCCCGGTGCTGCGGCTGACCATGCCCGACGAGCCGATCACCTTCGTCGACGCGGTGCGCGGCGAGGTGACCTACCAGCCCGGAACCGTCCCCGACTTCGTCATCGCCCGCGTCGACGGATCGCCGCTTTACACGCTGGTCAACCCGGTCGACGACGCGCTGATGGGCATCACGCACGTCATCCGCGGCGAGGACCTGCTGTCGTCGACGCCGCGCCAGATCGCGCTGTATCGGGCGCTGATCGAACTGGGAATCGCCGAGCGCATGCCCGAGTTCGCCCACGCGCCGCTCATCGTGGACGAACGCGGCAAGAAGATGTCCAAACGCGACCCGAGGTCGGATCTGCTTGCGTACCGCGACGCCGGCTACCTGCCGGAGGGCATCCTCAACTACGTGGGCACTCTCGGCTGGTCGATTGCGCCCGACCGCGACGTGTTCACCGTCGACGAGCTGATCGCCGCCTTCGATCTCGCCGACGTCAACCACAGCGCCGCGCGCTTCGACGAGAAGAAGCTGGACGCGATCAACTCCGCCCACATCCGGCAGCTGCCGCCCGAGGAGTTGACGCGACGACTGATTCCGGTGCTGCAGAGCCAGAAGCTGCTGCCCGAGGAGCCGACCGACGCGCAGCTGCGCACCATGTCGATCGCCACGCCGCTGGTCCAAGAGCGCACCGGCACGCTGTCACAGGGCGCCGAAATGCTGCGCTTCCTGTTCTGCGGCGAGGACTTCGCCCTTGACCAGGCCAGCGCCGACAAGACGTTGAAGGGCGACGCCGCCGCCGTCCTCGACGCCTCCGTTCAGGCCCTGTCCGCGCTGGACGAATGGGCGATCGAACCCATAGAGAACGCGCTGCGCACCGCCTTGGTCGACGAGCTGGGGCTCAAACCGCGCAAGGCGTTCGGCCCGGTGCGCGTGGCCGTCACGGGCAAGACCGTGTCGCCGCCGCTGTACGAGTCGCTTGAGCTGCTGGGCCGCGACGTGAGCCTGGCGAGGCTCCGCGCGGCTCGAGCCGTGGTCGTCGACGCTTAAGTTGTGAACCCTAAGCCCGCCGCCACCTGCGGTCGGCCAGCACCTGCCGCACCACGTTGCGTCCCGGAATCCCGGTGACGCCGCCTCCGCCGTGCGTGGCCGAACCGGCCTGGTACAGCCCGCGGATCGGCGTGCGCAGGTCGGCGAAGCCGGCGGCCGGGCGGGCGTGGAACATCTGGCCGGGCGTGAGCTCGCCGTGGAAGATGTTGCCGCCGACCAGGCCGTACTCCTGCTCCATCTCGTGCGGTCCGATGACCTGGCGGTGCTTGATCGAGTCGGTGAAACCGGGCGCCACGGCCTCCATGCGCGCCACCGCGCGGTCGGCGTAGGCCGCCATCTCCGCGGCGTCCGGCGTCGCGCTCCAGGTGTGCGGCGCCCACTGGGTGAACATGGACACGATGTGCTCGCCTTCGGGCGCCAGCGAGTCGTCGAAGACGCTGGGAACGCACACGTCGGCGAACGGCAGCCGCGCGGCGCGGCCGGCCACGGCGTCCTGATACGCGCCCTCGACGTCGTCGAGCGACTCGGCGAGCGCGATCGTGCCGCCGTGCACCTGAGGGTCGAACTCGGGGTGCGAGGCGAAGACGGGCAGCCGGTCCACGGCGAGATTGATCTTGATCACGCCGCTGCGCGTCTTCCACCGCTTGACGTCGGCGACGAAGTCCGCCGGCAGCTGCGCGGAGTCCACAAGGTCGAGAAAGGAGATCTTGGGATGCGCGGTGGTCACGACGGTTCGGGCGCGCAGCTCTCTTCCGTCGGCGAGGACCACGCCGCGCACGCGTCCGTCGGCGACGTCGATCTTTCCCACCCGCGCCGAGGTGAGGATCTGCGCGCCGAATCCGCGCGCCGCGTCGGCGAGCGCCCGCGTGACCCCGCCCATGCCGCCGCGCGGGAAGCCCCACGCGCCGACGCGGCCGTCGCCCAGGTCTCCGACGTGGTGGTGCAGCATGACGTAGGCCGTGCCCGCCGATCGCGGTCCCGCCCAGGTGCCGATGCAGCCCGACACCGAAAGCAGGCCGCGCATCGCGTCGGATTCGAACCGGTCCTCGATCAGGTCGGCGATGCTGGCGGTGAGCACCTGTGCCACGTCGACGGCCGCGCGCACGTCCACGCCGCGCAGCCGGCCGAGCAATCCCAGCTGCCGCAGCAGATCGGCGGGGCGCCGCGAGCCCAGCTTGGGCGGGATGCGGTCAAGCAGCGGCGCCAGCAGCCGGCCGAGCCGGCCCATCTGCGCGTCCCACGCCTCGTAGGCGGCGGCGTCCGATTTGGAGAACTTGGAGATCTCCTCGCGGCGTTCCCGCGGGTCGTCGGGAAGCCGCAGATACCCGCCCTCAGTGCGGGGCGCGAAGTAAGGCCCCTGTGGATAGACGTGATACCCGTGTCGCTCGAGGCCGAGTTCGGCCACCAGCTTCGGCGGCATCAGGCTCACCACGTACGACAGGCTGGTCACCGTGTATTCGGGGCCGAAGGGGTGTTCGCTGACGGCCGCCCCGCCGACGACCTCGCGGGCCTCGCACACGCAGACCTTCAGGCCCGCCTTGGCGAGGTAGCCCGCGGCGACCAGTCCGTTGTGGCCGCCTCCCACCACGATCACGTCGTAGTCGGCGGGCTTGTCGTGAGGTCGTCGGCGGTCGGTCATGTCAGCGATTCACCGCAATCAGGTTGGAGTAAGGCCGCAGCGGGTCGGCCAGGGCGCCGTGGAGCGTGCCCGCCTTGTTCGGCGGGTCGTCCAGGGTGAGAATGTACTTCGCCGTCACCGTGACGTTGAACTTTTTGGTGCATCCGTCGGCTTTGCTGACGGGCGCCTCGGTCCAGCCGTTGACCTTGAGGTGGTGCGTGCTGCCCTGATAAATGGGGATCGGGTCCGTCGTCGGGGAGACCGCGGGGGCGCAGGCATTGCCGTCGGCGTCCAGCTGCGTGATCTTGACGTCGACGTCCAGCATGAGCGGATCCATGCCCCGGATGCCTTCGACGCCCGCCGTGGCCTGGACGCCGTGGAAGAACTCGACCTTCGAGGCGCTCGAGGCGGCCGTCCAGTTCTGGTCGAAGATCGTGGCGACGTCCTCGCGGGCGTCGGTGCTCGGCCTGTCCTGCTGCACCACGGCGTCGTTTTCGAGGTACCACTCTTTGGCGCCGGGATCGTGAGCGTTCATCACGCGCAGGTAGGTGTTGTCCGAACCTTCGGCCGGGAGCAGCGTGCGGTCCGGTCCGATCGTGTAGTTGCCGACGGCCCACTGCACGCAGCTGTACGTGGCGTCGTCCGCCCACTCTGTCGGCGGGGTGAACATCCACATCGCGGTGACGTTGCGTTTGTCTTCGCCTTCGTGGTTGCGCGAGGTCATGGGGGAGCGGGTGGGGTAGCCCTGCGTGGCGGTGGGTTCGTCGAGGTCGCAGGTGACCCAGGTCGACATCAGCATGTCGAGGCGATCGTCGTCGTCCGTCGGCTCGTCGAACCGCATCGACGCGGTGAACTTGGCGGCGATCAGGCGCGGCTCGTGGTCGCCGACCTTCAGTCCGTCCAGCCGCGTCAGCGGCTTGTTTATGGAGCCGTCCGGAAACTCCTTGGTGATGAGGTCTGTGGACTCGACGTACTCCGCGTTGTCCGGAGCGGCGGACTCCTCGTCTTCAGCCGAGGCGACCGCGACCGCGGAAGCGGCGCCGACGGCGGTGACTAGACCCAGGGCGAGAGCCGACGCGCGGGAGCGCATGCGGAAGCGTCTCATATGTTCTCCAAATGGATTGCGTCTGAGCCCGCCGCAACAGACTAGACGCAACCCGCAACCGCTTTCACGACCCCTCCGCGGCCTTGCGCGCCGCCTGCTTGATCTCCTCGGGAAGCGCGTCGGCGGCCAGCAGCCGCGGCAGCAGGGACTTGTCGACGCGCGCGGCGCGAAACGTCAGCGCGATCGTCACGTCGTGGTCGGGACGAGATTCGATCGACACCGAGTCTCCGGCACGGATCTCGCCCGGCGCGATCACCCGCAGGTACGCACCGGGCTTTCCCGCGGCGGTGAACGTCTTCAGCCAGCCCTTCTCGTCCATCCAGCCGCGGAACGTGCCGCAGGGGATGCGTGGACACGACACCTCCAGCACCACGTCGGCGCCGACGCGCCAGCGCTCGCCGATCAGCGCGCCGGTGACGTTGAGCCCTTCGACGGTCAGGTTTTCGCCGAACATCCCGCCGCGCAGCTCGCGGCCCAGCTCGCGCTCCCAGTAGTCGTAGTCCTCGCGTGCGTAGGCGTAGACGGCCTGGTCGTCGCCGCCGTGGTGCTCCTTGTCGTAGACGCGGTCCCCGGCGATCCCGGTCTTCCCCGTGCCCTTCGGGCCCGGCGCGGTCACCCCGACCGCCTCAGACGTCGGGTGCTTGTCGATGCCGGTGAGCTCGGGCTTTTCTTTGTTGCCCCAGGAGGCGGATCGAGGATGAGCGACGTTGACCGAAAGCAGCTTCATAAATTGGACCCTAACTCGACGGACGGACCTCGGGCATCCGGTTGACTTGCGGAGGCACGGCATGCTGCATGTCGCGGGTTCATTCCACAAGAAAGGCGCTTCGATGGCAAAGGTCGTTCACAGCGGACACGCGATGCCCGCGCACGTGGGCGTCATGACGGAAGAACTCGCCAAATCGGCCAGACGCTACAAGATCGCCGGGTACCTCGTCGGCGTCTTCGTGCTGGTCATCATGCCCTACCTGGGGATGGAGAACGTGGCCGCCGAGGGCGGTTCCGTCTGGGACGTCGTCGGTTACGTGGCGCTCGGCTACGTGTGCGGCGTCCCGCTTTTCGCCGGGGTCCCGTGGATGGTCGGCTTCACCAAACAACGCCAGGCCGGCGAGCGGCTCTTCCTCAACGGCACGCAGCTGACCGTCGTGGGAATGGTCGGCGGCGGCGGAAACGTCTTCGACCTGAGAAACGCCCGCATGGAGGTGGAGCTGATCGGCGGGGTGCACGAGGAGAACGCCGCAAAGCAGCTCGCCCAGGGCAATCGGGTTCTGCTGGAGCAGCGGCAGACGCAGGTCGGTCGCGGCGAGATCAACGCGAGCAAGCACTACGCCGTGCCTTACCACCCGGTGCTGGTGCTGTACCGCGAAGCCGACGGCATGGCCATTCCCGTCGAGCTGTGCCACGTGGGCAGCCGCCAGATGCGCGATCCCCGCGAGATCTACATGCTGGTCCAGGCCATGCAGTTCAACCCCGATCCCCGCGCCCGGCACGTCGCCGGGCAGCTGCGCACGATCGCCCGGTGGCGACAGTTGCCGCACATCCTCGACGCCGACCCGCACGCCGTGCCGGCCACGCCGGCCGACTATCCCGAGCACGCGCCGGTCATCCCGACCCCGGTGCGCGCCGGCGAGCCCGCCCCGGAGATTCAGGTGACCGGCCCCGCCGGATAGCCGGCATCCTTTGCCCGCCACGCCGTTCGACTATCCCGAGTACGCGCCGGTGATCCCGACGCCGGTGCGCGCCGGCGAGCCCGCCCCGGAGATTCAGGTGACCGGTGCTGCCACATAGCGGGCATTCCGGGCACGGGCACTAGACTCCCGCGGGTGACAGATTGGGCGACGATTCGCGGCGAGTGCGTGCTGTGGGAGGGCTCCGGCGTCATGGCGTTGAACAAGCCCGCCGGGATCTCCGTGACCGGCGAACGGCACGGCGACGACGTGGTGAGCCTCGCCGCGGCCGCCGGCGAGAAGCTTTACCCGGTGCACCGCATCGACAAGGCCACGTCGGGCCTGGTCCTCATCGCCACGGATCTGTCGCTTCACGGCGACCTGACGCGCCAGTTCAACAAACGCACCGTCGGCAAGGCGTACCTGGCGGCGACGCGTGCCGTCGGCCTGCCCGACTTCGGCGTCGTCGATCTGCCGCTGAGCACCGGCCGCAAGAACCGGGTGCGGGTAGCCGCCCCGCGCGAGACCATCGTCAACGTGAACGGCCACTGGAGCGTGCCCGATTCCGAGGTCTTCAGGTACGCCAAGACCTACCCGTCGACGACGCGATTCGCCAAGATATGCCAGGTCGGCGACAAGACCGTGCTCGCGGTGCGACCGGAGACCGGGCGTCGCCATCAGATCCGCATCCACCTCGCCTGGATCGGCTGCCCGATCGTCTCCGACCCGCTTTTCGACCGGCGCGGCAAGGGCCGCATGCTGCTGCACTCGTGGCGGCTGTCCTTTGACGCGGCATGGTGCGACGGCGAGCGCATAAACCTGGAAGCTTCGCCCGGCGGCGACTTCTGGGCCAGTCTGCCCACGATTTACCCGCCCGAAATTCTGGAACGCGCCTCTCAAGCCATGGCCGCCCTCGCCTGACTTGCCGGCGCCCGCGAGCTCCCGCCCGGCCCGGGCCCGGCTCGCCGGCGCCCGAATTCTCCGCCTTAATTTTGGCTTAGGAATATTTGAATGCGTTTCAGCTTCGCGATAGGGTCGCTTACGTCCCTTGCGAACTCCCCGGTTCGCACCCCTCTCAAGCGGAGGAACCTCATGTCTCGAAAAGCTAAGCGTCTCGCGGGCCTCGGCGTAGCCGCTGCCGCTGGATTGTTGATCGCAGGTGCGGCGGCCGCCCCGGTACTGGCCGAATCCAACGAAGCGAACGGCGACGACGTGGGCACCTACGTCGTCGGCGGCGAAGACGCCCCCGAAGGCGAGTACCCCTGGATGGTTCGCCTGTCCATGGGCTGCGGCGGCTCCCTGATCACCGAGCAGGTCGTCCTCACCGCCGCCCACTGCGTCGACGGCACCGGCGAAGACACCTCGATCACGGCGCAGTACGGCTCCGTCGACTTGGAGAACCCCGACATCCAGACGTACACCTCGCAGTACGTCCACCAGTCCGAGACCTACACAAGCGACAACCGCGGCGACTGGGCCCTGATCAAGCTCTCCGAGCCGGTCGCCGACGCTCAGCTCGTCCCCATGGCAAGCGACGACGCCAGCGACCAGGGCGACTTCCAGATCATGGGCTGGGGCGCCACCAGCGAAGGCGGCGAGCAGCAGCAATACCTGCAGCACGCGACCGTCCCGCACGTCGACGCCGAGACCTGCAACGAGGCTTACGGCGGCGAAGTCGACGTCGAAGGCGAGATCTGCGCCGGCATCATGGACGCTGGCGGCGTCGACACCTGCCAGGGCGACTCCGGCGGACCCATGGTGTCCTACGCCTCCGGCGAGCCCGTGCAGGTCGGCATCGTCAGCTGGGGCAACGGCTGCGCGCGGCCGAACTACCCCGGCGTCTACGCCAAGGTCAGCCACTGGAACGCGGACATCACCACCGCGCTGGACGGGCTGCCTTAGAACTCTTGACCACAGCAGTTCCCGACACCTCTCATCGCCGCGAGCGCGAAAGCGCTCGCGGCGATTTCGCGTCAGCGCT
>JBOGDN010000127.1:0-4211 GCA_050742995.1 Stackebrandtia sp.
GTGCTGGCCTCGGCGGCCGCACTTCCGGCGATAGCCGTCGGCCTGGGAAGCGTCGCCGCCGCACTGGGGCTGGGTTTTTCAGGGTTCGGCGCGGCTCTGGGTGGTGACGCCGAAGCCCTGGCCGACCTCGCCCCGGCCGCGCGCGACGCCGTAACCGCCATCCGCGCACTCGGCGGCGAGTTCGACAAGCTAAAGACGGCCGTGCAAGGCGAGTTGTTCGCTGGGCTCGACGACGAGATTCGCGCGCTCGCGGGGGTGTGGCTGCCGCTGCTGCAACAGCGGCTCCCGGCCGTGGCCGCAGGTCTCAACGACCTGTTCGCCGGACTCGCGCAAGGCGCGACCTCCGAGGGGTTCCTCGCCGGAGTCGACGCCGCGCTCGCCCATACCGCGACCGGCCTGTCCGGACTCGGCAAGGCGGCCTCGCCGTTTCTCGACGCGATCGGGCGCGTCACGGGCGCGTTCGCGCCGTCGCTGTCGCGCGCCGGAGACGCCGCCGCGGAACTCGCGCAGCGCTTCGACAATTTCATTCGCCGCGCCGAGGCCACCGGCGCGCTAGCCGGGTTCGTCGACTCAGTCGGCGCCGCGTTGTCCGATCTGGGCGGGATGCTGAAAAACCTCGGCGGCATCGTCAAAGCCGTCTTCGACGCTTCGGCCTACGGGCCGGGTCTGCTGGGCAACCTCGAAGCCGTCACCGGCGCGGTAGCCGACTTCCTCAACTCCGTGCGAGGACAAGACGCCTTGTCGGGGTTCTTCCAAGCCGTGCGAGACGCCGCGTCGGCGCTGCTGCCGACCGTCCTCGCGCTGGCTGCGGGCGTGGGAACCGTGCTCGCCCCCGCCCTGGCCGACGTCGCCGAAGGGCTCGGCCCCGGACTCGAAACCCTCGCCGCAGGTCTCGTCGACGCCCTGTCGCGCATCGACCTCTCATCGGTAGCCGAGGGGTTGGGCGGCATCCTGACCGCCGCCGCGCCGCTGCTGCCGATCCTCGGCGACCTCGTCAATATCGTCGCTAATGGACTAGGAGCGGCGCTGGTCGGGCTGTCCGACTCCGCCGCCCTCGTCTCCGAGGCCATCGCCGCCGCGTTCACCCCCGAAACCCTCGCCGGCGTCTCCGAGGCGTTTCTCGCCCTGGGCACGGCGATCGCCGACATCGCGCAGCGCGGCGCGCCGCTGCTGGCCGACGCCGTAACCGCCATCCTTCCGTCGCTTTTGGAATTGGTGCCGGTTCTGGTCGACAGCTTGATTCCGGCGCTCCAGTCGTGGATCGGCGCGCAAATGTCCCTTCTGGAAGCCGTGCTGCCGCTGATCCCGCCGCTTTTGGGGCTCGTCGCCGCCGTCGCGCCCCTGGTCGGCCTGGTCCTCCAGCTCGGAGCAGCCGTCATGGAGCACGCATACGGGGCGCTGTCGACGCTGCTCGGGCCGGTCGTCGAGATCGCCGGTTGGCTGGCCGGAGGACTCGCCGCCGCAATCTCCCTGGTCACGGCCTGGTTCCGCGACCATTTCGTCCCCGCCGCGCAATCCGCGTGGAGCTGGCTGTCCGAGCAGCTCGCGCCCGCAGTCGAGAGACTCTCGCAGTTCTACCAGGACAAATTGGCCCCCGCGATCGCGGCCGTGGCGGCGTGGTTTCGTGACGAGTTCGTCCCCGCCGCGCAAGCGGCGTGGAGTTGGATTCAGGAGTACGTCGCGCCTGCGGCCTCGGCGCTGGCGGGCGTGCTGGCCGGGCCCCTCGTCGCCTCCATCGCGTCGACCGTGTCCGGGCTCGTCAACCTGATCGTCTTCCTCGTCGACGTGGCCGAGGCCGCCTGGGACGTCGCCGCCGACGTCGTCAACGCCTGGCGACAAGTCCAAGCCGTCCCCGGCCTCGTCTTGTCATTCCTGTCTGGACTGCCGGGAATGATGCTGTCCCTCGGCGAAGACATGATCGCCGGAATCGTCCAAGGCATCCACAACATGGGTCCGCAGATCGGCGACACCCTGATGGGCTACGCCGAAGACGCCTGGAACTCCGCGACGAGCTTCTTCGGCGTCAAGAGCCCGTCGACGCGCTTCGCTTGGCTGAGCGAGCAGCTGGGCCTCGGCTGGATACGAGGGCTCGACCGCATCGGCCCGGCGATGGTGGAAGCCTCCTCCGGCGTCGCCGTGGCCGCTTACGACCCCTGGTCGACCGGCCCCGGCCGTTCCTCGTTCCCCGACGCCGGACCCGCCGAGCAGCCTCTCGGCGTCAGCGTCTCGGTGCGCCTCGGCGAGCGTGAACTGAAGTCGATTGTGGTCGACGCTGTGAAGTCGGCCCCTGACTCCGTCGCGCGCTCGGTCGACCACGGCCGACGACTCAACAACCTAAGGAGCTAACAGGATGACGCATGTAGACACTCAGGCGATATGGCTCGGCCATCCCGGCCACCTCGTCGCCCTCCCCGACCCGTCACCGGGGGTGGAGACGTTTCGGACGCAGCACGTGGCCGTGCACGTGGGCGTGTCCGGAGGTCGAATCGTCGACGTGACCGGTAGCGGTCTGCGGACCTTCCGATACTCATACAGCCGCCTTACGGAGGACGAGGCCAACCTGATCGATCAATTCCACAGCGGAGCGCACGGCTGCGGTCCGTGGGCGCTGATCGACCCCGTGTATCCCAACCGCTTCGACGCCTCCCAATCGTCGGGCGGCTCGGCCTGCGGCGGCGCGCGCGGCTTCGCCGTAGCCGAACCCGACCGTGTCGAGGTCGACACCCGATGCGCCCATCACGGCCGGGCGTCGATCCTGTGGAGTTTCAACCCGCAAACCATGCGACACCTCGCGATGCCGTCGCGGTGGCCCGCCCTGCCCGGCCGCGAGGGCGTGCGGGCTTTCCCGATCATCCCGAACGCCCCGGTCAACCTCGCCGCCTACGTGCGGCCCGAGGCGGTCACGTGGGTGGGATGGTCGCCGAGGTTCTTCGACGCCTGCGGCGACGAACTCGAATCGCCGCAGGCCGCGCCGGTCGCCGCCGCGCCCGGATGCTGGCAACCCGTCCTCGCGCAGCGCATCATCCCGCCCGCCGATGCGGCGTGGATCGCCCCTCGCCTGTCGGCGGTCACCGTCGCGCCGCGCGTCTGCGACCCCGCACGGGTCCGGGTGGACACGCTGTCCATGACCTACGGCCGCTCCACCTCCACATCGGGCTCCCGACTGGAGGTCCCTCGGCCGGGCGCGGGCGTACCGCAAGTCGAAATATCGAACTGGACGCAAACCATCCCCCACTTGGGACACATCGACGGCGAGCTTGAACTTGTCGAAGTGTGCGGGGAGGTCGAGACGCAATGAAGCCGACGCCGCCGACGTTCGCGGCCGCGATCCGGGCGTCCACGCGCCACGTCCACTCGCGAGTCAGGCTGTGGCCCCACGGGCGAGACGGCGAGGCGGTCGACGTCACGCACCTCGTCGACTCGGTATCGGCGTCCCGCGAGCTGTCGGGACAGCTCCCCGACGAGGTCCGCCTCGTCGAGGGGGCCGGGACCGGGAAGCTCGATCTTGCGCTGTCCGGGGAACCCGGCACGTCGACTGCGGCGACCTGGTCGCGCGAGTCCGATCTCGGCCCCCTGGGCGACGCCGAGCGTCTCGCCTGCCCTATCACTGTCGACATCGGAGTCACCGTGCCTGCAAGGGGTATCGGGTGGTGTCGGATTTTCACCGGCACGACCCGCGCCGTGTCCATCGATGGAGCCACGGCCGCAAGCTTGACCGCGCTGGACGCCCGCGACACCGCCCGCGACCCGCTGACATTCCCTCCGGTGGCCGACGCGTTCGCGGGCTTGCGGCTGCATTGGTGCGTCGCCTACGCCGCCCACCAAGCCGGATACGACGCCCAACCCTCCCCGGCGAGGCTCCACCCCGTCGACCTCGCGCGCGGATACTGGCCGCTGGCGTTTTGGCCCATGTGCGGCTCGCACGCGCCATTCGTCGCCGGGGCCAACTCACACACGAGCACGGTCGCGGAGTTCGTCGAGCCCCACCAAGACGACGACCAGCCCCAAACCGGCGGCGTCGTCACCGTCGACGGGCCGTTCCAGACACAGCCCGCCGCGAGCGCTTACTACACAGGCAAACGACGCTGGCGACGCATCGCCGGCGCGACCGAGACCTACCGTCCCGAGGGAGTCGACAACCCGCCCCCCGCGACCAATCTCCGCCTCGAATGCTGGGTTATAGACGACCCGGCCACGGCACGGCGCGCGCC
>JBOGDN010000128.1:0-5990 GCA_050742995.1 Stackebrandtia sp.
GGCTTCGGCGACGCGGGCGGCGCGGCGCACGTCGGCGGCCAGCCCGCGCGTCTCTGCGGCGACGTCGACCTCGATGTCGGGCGCGGTCTGCTCGGCGGTCCGTACCGCAACGCGGACGCCCTCGGCCAGGCGGCGAGAGTCGGCGAGCACGTCGACGTCGACGCCATTCCTCGAAGCGCGGTCGGCGGCCACGCGCACCGACGCGGCCAGCCGGGAGGCGTCGGCCTCCACGTCGACGTGCACGACCTCGCGCGCCGCCGTGGTGCGAAGAAACGCCTTGAGCCGCTGCGCGAACGTCTTCGTGTCGGGCAGGACCTTGACCGATACCGAGTTGGCGGACAACGCGTTCACGAGGGGGTCACCCCCTCGCATCGGTTGCCTAGGCGGCGCGCTGTCGGGCGGCGAGGTCGGCTACGCGCACCGTCCTCGCTGTCGAGCGTTTGCCCGAGCCGGGGCGCGGGACGGGGGCGGGGCGTCGGATT
This sequence comes from Stackebrandtia sp., assembly GCA_050742995.1. Classification (GTDB taxonomy): domain Bacteria; phylum Actinomycetota; class Actinomycetes; order Mycobacteriales; family Micromonosporaceae; genus Stackebrandtia. Next base: position 483 of record JBOGDN010000128.1, read on the forward strand.
CGGCGTTTGCTGTGGGTTTGGGCGACGGCATGTGTGACCTGGTTGACGGCGTCGATAAGCCCCGCCAACAGGAACGAATGCACGTCCCACCCGTCGTGCTCGGCTCCGCCGCGCATCGCGGTGGCCAGGCGCGAGTCATGCGGCAGCTCGGATATGAGGACGACCGCTCGGCGGATCGACAGGCGGCCTGTCCACAAGTCGCTCAGTCTGATTCCGTACGTCGCTTCGAGGTCCGCCTCGACCGCGCCACAGTGGCAGGTGACGGCGCGGGCGAGGCTGAGGATTCCCCCGCCGACGCGCCCAGCGCCTCGAAATACCGACGCGACAAATCGGAGATCTCCGATCCGGTGAACGGCGCCTCGTCGAACGCCTCACGTTCGCGCGCGGTAGCCAGCCCCGAGCGAAGGATCGTCTCGGCTGAGGCTGCCAACTCGATCGCGTCGGCTCCGTCGATCTCGTCGGCGACGGCGGCGCGCTCGGCCAAGGCGGTGTAGCGGCGCAGCGCGGCCGGGCGAATATCCGGCTTCCCGAACGACCAGGTACGGCCGTGCATCCTCTCCTCAATGACGGGCGCGTTCGGGTCGGCGGCCGCCTCGGCGGCCACGGCGTCCAACTCGTCGGGACTGTCGGCGGTCATAGATGTCTCCTTTTGGAGGTGTCGGGGATCGATTGCAGGCGACGAGCCGCGCCGGGTCTGGGGACCGCATAGGGTGCGTGTCCGCGCGAGACGCGCGGCGCGGCCCGCCGCCTTAGGGAGAGGGAGGAAGGTCTAGGCGCTCGCCTTGGCGGGTGTGGCGGCGAGCGGTTTGGTGGCGACGGGGCCGTCGGGCGAGCCGAGGTGCGGCGACAGGAAGTCGACCAGGTGGGCGGCGGATTCGTCGTCGAGCACGGTCGCGGCGATCGGCATCCCGGCGAATTCCTCGGGTCCGGCTTCGATCTCGCCTGCGGGTCCCAGCCCGGCGCGGGCGATGTAGACGTCGATCTCGGATGCGCCGTCGACCAGCCGGATATACACCGCCCGCTCATACGGTGTGACATCGCGCGTCACGCCGAACACACCCGCCACGGAGGTGTCTCCGCCGCTGAAATAAGCCATAAGGGACGGATAGTCGAACTGCAATGCCGTCCACGCGAAATTGAAAGTGACATCGTCGACGGTCTCCCTGACGCCGATGCGGTTGCGCCAGGTCTTTTTGACGGTTTTCTCGACTTCAAACGTGATCGTGAGCCCGTCCTCGCTGGAGTGGCCGAGGTCGACCCATGGGGAGCGCGCGTCGGTGGCGTGGTCGGGCCGTGGTGTGCCGGGCGGGGCGAGGTAGACGTAACCGATGCCAGGGATATTGAGCGTCGCGTTGTTCAACGCCATAAGGGTTCTCCTTAATGGATAGTGAGGGCGGTTTGCGCGACGAACCGCCACAACCCGTTCGGGGCGTGGTCGTCGGGTAGCCAGCTCGGCCCGGACAGGTGGACGGCGCGCGTCAGCGTCGATCCGCCGCACAGCACGCGCCCCCGCGCGCAGACCAGGGCGGCGACGGCCTCGCGGCAGAGGGTGCGGGCGTCGGCGAGGTCGGGGCCGTCCCAGCAGGTCAGGGCGAGGTGGGTGGTGTCGATGAGGGGGCCGCGCGCCCACGTGGGCATGACGACTCGCCCGTCGACGCGCGCCAGATGGATGTAAGGCGTGTGATCGGCGAGGGTTTCGGGCACGACGGTGCCCGTCCGCACCTTCGGCAGGGCGTCGGCGAGGATCTCGATTGCGGCGGTCTCGGCATCCAATGGCACCACGAGGAGGACGCACCTCCCCGCAGACTGCTACTTGGCTTCCGACCCAGACGTCCCGAACTTCGGCGGGAGCATGAGACCTTCCGGCGGGCCGCCGACAAACTCGTCGAAAACCGGAGGATGCTCGAAGAGTCGAGGGTGACGCAAGTCGACCTCGCCGCCGGAAAACGCCGCGCTTTGGAAGGAGACCTCGCCGCCGGTGAACGCCGCATCGGCGAAGGAGACCTCGCTGCCGGTGAACCTCGCATTGTCGAAGGAGACTTCGCCGCCGGAAAACTTCGCGCTGACGAAGTAGACGCTGCCGTGGGAAAACGCCGCGCTGGCGAAGGAGACGCTGCTGCCGGAGAACTCCGTGAGGGCGAAGGAGACGCTGCTGCCGGTGAACTCCGTGAGGGCGAAGGAGACGCTGCTGCCGGAGAACTCCGCGTGGCTGAAGGAGACGCTGCCGCTGGTGAATATCGCATTGTCGAAGTAAACGTAGCCGCCGGAAAACTTCGCGCTGGCGAAGGAGACTTTGCTGCCGGAGAACGCCGCGTTGACGAAGGAGACGTAGCCGCCGGAAAAGGCCGCGTGGCTGAAGGAGACGTAGCCGCCGGTGAACCTCGCATTGTCGAAGTAGACGCTGCTGCTGGTGACCTTCGCGCCCACGAAGGAGACGTAGCCGCCGGAAAACTCCGCGCTGACGAAGGAGACTTCGCCGCCGGAAAACTCTGCGTGGTTAAAGGAGACGTCGCCGTCGGAAAACTGCACGCCCGCGAAGGAGACTTCGCCGCCGGAGAACTCCGCGTTGTCGAAGGAGACTTTGCCGCCGGAAAACTCTGCGAGGTTGAAGGAGACTTCGCCGCCGACGAACTTCGCGTTGATAAACGAGACGTCACAGCCGGAGAATTTCGCACTTTTCAGACTGCCGTTGTCAATGGTGGCGCCGGAAAAGTCGAAGCTGTGGCCGTGCCAGGTCTTGCCTTCGACGGGTTGTTGGCTCAGACGGGTGCCGATGATGTCTATCACCGCTTTTCGGACATGTCGTTCCTGCTCGGCTTCATGTCGCGCCGTGGGCACCCTAGCTTCTCGGTCGGGTGTGGACTCTTCTATTGGCAGTTTGTCTGGCGGAGTGTAAGGCATCCGTATGTAGGCGCACAGAACGTTGATACAGATTTGGCGGCCGTTGTCCCAGTCGTCGGCGAGTTGTGCCATCGCGTATGCCCCGGCGAGCCGGACATTGGCCTTGCCCGAGCCGAGTTGCTCGGAAGCATTGCCGAAACGCTCGTGGAAATGCTTGGCCTGCTCGCGTTCTTCGGCCGTCCCCAGACGGAGATCCGCTATTTCGCCAAGCCGCTGACGACGGTAGGCCACCACAAGTGCGACGACCCCGCCGAGCCCGGCAGTGATGGCCAGCGCGACCTTGATCACTTCAAGACGGGCGCTTTCACCCGACAATTCCGGCAGGCCCGGACCTCCTAGCAGGGCCCACACCAGCCACGCCGAGAAAGCGGCCACGGCCGCAGCAACAACCAGCATGACCAGTACATGCACCAACATCGACATGCGCGCCCGTCCGCTCCGCAGTCGGTGGAACTGCTGGGCGGTCTCCTGACGCGGGCGGCGTATCCGTGTGGGGCGGTCCGTCTCGTCGACCATCCTTCTAGTTCTACTGGGGACGTGACATGATCGCAACTGTCTGTTTGGGTGTTTGTGGTCAGCTGCTGACGCGGGCGGCGGCGCGGGCCATGATGTGCTGCCCGCCGACCCAGCGCCCGTCGGGTGCGTGGTGGCCCCATTCCACGGCGGCGGAGTGGTCGGCGGTGGCGGTAGCGTAGGAGTCGAGCTTACCGCGTGTGACCTGTATGGACTTGATGTATTCGCCGGTGCGGCGGTGCGGCTCGGCCAGCGTTTTTGCGGCGTCGACGATTTCGCCGGCGACGTCGTCGAGCCGCTCGCGGACTATTGGCAGGCGCGCGACCTTCGCGTCAAGCCGCTTGTGGATCTTGACCTTCGCCACGGCGTTCCCCTCCGATGCGTCTGACTTCGAGTCGCCAGAACCGGACCTGTCCGTCGAGTCCGCGAAAATCGACCGCGCCGTCGTCGAGCACGTATCGGTCGCCGTCGTGGTCGATCTCGGAGTCGGCGGCCAGGTCCGGGGCGTCTTGCGTCAGGTAGATCACGGCGTCGATTCGGCCGCGCTGCGACGGCGCGCCGGCTGTCGAGGCGTCGTCGCCGGTCGCGCCGCGCTGCTGCACATACGCCGCCAGGTGAGGCACGCCCTGTCCGCTGGGGCTGCGTACCCGGTTGCCGTCGGCGTCACGACGGGCCACGGCAGGGTAGGCCGTGACGGAGTGCGGGAACAGCATGGTCACAGCCTCTCCGTCGGGTACGACCACGGCCGATCCGACACGATCACCTCGCGTTCGACCGGCACGGACACCAGGTCCCCGGCGTCGACGAGTTCGGCCAGCGCGTTCCGCTCGCCCTCGGTCAGGTACACCCCCGCCGGTGCGGTATCGCCGAATCCGCGTCCGTAGTCGCCTAGACGTTCGCTGGTCAATCCTTGTGGGTTGCGCACGACGCGTTCGGCGGCGCGCAGCGTGATCGACACCGCCAGCTCCGGGGCGTCGCCGTCGACCCAGCTGCGTCCGGCAGCGGCGCGCACCTCGGCCGACACCCCCGTCAACACCGACGCCGCCCGTTGGCGTTGCCGACCGGTCAGGGGCTCTGCGAGCAGCGTTTCTAGCGCGTCGATGCCCGCCAGTGGCGGCATTGGGTCGCCGCCGGTCATGCCTTGGCTTTCGCGCGGGCAGTGCTGGTGGGCATCTCGATCTTGACCCCACGCACGAACCGCGACGGGTCCGCCTGAGGTTCGTCGGCGGGCCGGTCAAGCACGTGGTTGGCCCCGGTGAAGGTATGCACGACGCTTCGGTCTTGCAGATAGTCCGAGTTGTAGTCGCGAAGCCAGGTCATCGCAAGGCCCGCGTACGTCTGGGACTGTCCGAAGGCCGCGCCGTCCGGCGCGACGGGCGCACGCATCCCGAGCGCGTACGCCGTGCGGTGGAAGACGTAGGCGACGCCGGGGTCGATGGCGTTCGACAAGTAAATGGGGAACTGCCGCAGTCGCCCGATCTGGGCTTCGCGAAGCGCGGTGTTGTCTCCGGACTGGTCCACTTTCGTCAGTCCGTCGCTTTTGAGCACGACTGCCTCGACGTCCGCGCCGAGCACCGCGACCCTGTCGCCGACAGGGACGTTTTCGACGTTGAGGGCGCGGCGTGCGTCCACGAAGGTGTCTTCGGGCTGGCGGAGGTCGAGGGTGAGCGTGGTTTCATACGGGGCGGCGGCCATGGTCTCGGCGACTTGGTCCTCGACGTCCTCGGCGACCGCGCGCACCTGCGGGGCGAGTATCTGGGCACCGAAATTGGCGATGTCGAGGGTCAGCTCGGCGTCGGTCACGTCGACTGCGCTATACACCTGGTTGCGCAACGACACGTCGACTTTGGTCTCGCGGAGTTTGTCGGCGACGATGCGGCCCTCTTCGCGCAGGCCTCGTCGCCTCGCCTTGGTGCGGGCCGGAACCCGAAGGCTCACGGTGTCGTCTTTCGCGCCGTCCCACGAGTCGGCGGCGTCGCGCCACACCAAAGACGGCAATACGATCTCGCGCTCAAGCAGTCCAAGCGCGGTCGCCGCGATCACGGTGGGTTTGAGGAATTCGTTCGCCATGAGACGACCACCTCCATAGGGGTC
>JBOGDN010000129.1:0-5538 GCA_050742995.1 Stackebrandtia sp.
CCCGCCAACCGACCCCAAAGGAGTGAAATGTCGCCCGTCATCGAGACCGAGCAGCTGACCAGGTCGTTCGGTTCGGGGCCCCGGAAAGTCACGGCGCTGTCCGCGGTGTCCTTGACAGTCGAGCACGGCGAGATCCTGGCGCTGCTTGGCGCCAATGGAGCGGGCAAGACGACGTTGACGAAGATCCTGGCCACGTTGCTGTTGCCCACATCGGGCACGGCACGGGTCCTGGGTATGGACGTCGCCCGCGACGAGCGCCGGATACGAGCGGAAACATCGGTGATCTTCGGCGGCGACCGCGGGCTGTACCGGCAGCTGACCGGCTACGACAACCTGCGCTATTTCGCGGTCCTGAACGGAGTGAAGCGATCCGGGCTGCGGAGGAAACTGCGCGACGCTCTTGAGCAGGTCGGGCTGGCCGAAGTCGCGGATCGTCAGGTGCAGACATTCTCGAAAGGGATGAAGCAGCGCCTCCACATCGCCATCGGTTTGATCAACAAGTCTCGAATCTTGCTGCTGGACGAACCGACTGTCGGGTTGGACCCCGTGGAGGCTCGGCGACTGCGCGACACCATCGGCGCGTTGCGAGCCGACGGCTCCACGATCCTGCTCACCAGCCACCAGCTGTTGGACGTGGAGCAGCTTGCGGATCGGGTCGCGTTCTTGGATCAAGGTGCGATCACCTGCGACCTGACGTTGGCGGAGTTCGTGAAACAAGCCGGGTACGCGGCGATGATCACGGTCGCCGGCGCCTCGCCGGCGCCCATCGCGGAGACTTTTCCTTCCCTTATGGAGACTGTGGATTTGACGGAAGCCGGCGGTTCCTGGGTTATGCGGGTACGAGTCAAGCAGTGGAACCCCGCGGTGTTCGGGGAGTTGTCGCGAGCGCTGAGCGGCGTCCGGGTCGACGAGGTGCGGGTGGAAGAGGTGGGTCTTGAGGAGGCCTTCGCCGCGGTGGCCGGGGCCGCGACGTGAGCGGCTTCCCGGGAAAGGCGGCCGCTGCCGCCGTTGTGGCCGTCGAAAGCGCCCGACTGCAGCTGCGCAGCACCTGGCGGCACCCGCTGGTGCTGATATCCACAGTGGTTCAGCCGTTGACTCTGCTGTTGATAGTCACGCAGCGCGCCGGCGCCGCCGCAAGCCCGTCGCGCACCGGCGATCTGCTGGTGTCGGTGGTGCTCACTTCATTTTGGGGCGGGACGATCTGGACCGCGGGCGGGATACTGCGCAGAGACCGCGGCGAGGGCACGCTGGCCGCCACCCTGCTCAACGCCCACGACGGACGCCTGGTGGTGCTTGGCCGCTGTTTCGGCGCGACGCTGACGACGTTGGCGAGCCTGGCGGCCACCGGCATCGCTCTGATGCTGCTCATCCGGCGCCCGATCGAACTGCCCGGCGTCGGCTGGGTCGTCTTCGGCTTTGTCGGGGTTCTTGTCTCGGGCACGGTTCTGGGGCTGCTGCTGTCATGCATTCTGCTCACCACCAGACACGGGAACGCGATCACCAACGCGCTCACATATCCCGTCTTCATCTTCGGGGGGCTGCTCATTCCCCAGACGATCTTGCCCGATCGGCTGCAGTGGATTTCCGGCGTGGTGAGCCTGTCCTGGGCACGACAGTTCGTTGTGGACGCCGACTGGAGTGCGGGCGGGATGCTGGTCCTCGTCACCGCGGGATACGCCGTCGCCGGTCTCTACTTGTTCCGGCGGATCCTGATTCGCGCGAAACAGAAGGGGTCTTTGGAGCTTGTCTGAGACGTTGTGGCGGCTGCGAGTAGTCCACGGGATCGGGTGGAGGATCTATCTGGACGAATATCCGCCCAAGATTTTCGCTCTCACCTACCTGCCCCGTGCCGTGTTGCAGGCGCTGTTCTTCGTGTTTTTGGTCGGCGCCGCCGGAGCGCCGGGCGGGCAGCGGTTCGCCGTGGTGGGGGTCGCCGCGGTCGCGATGACCCTTTTCACGGTCATGACCGTCGAGGACGTCACGGCTCTTGAGGGATATTCGGGGACTTACCACCGGCACCGCACCGCCGTGGTGGGAACGTACGCCGTGTTCGCGCAGCGAAGCGTCCCGCATGTGGTCGCCGGCGTGGCGACAGCGGTCGTCGTGATCGCGACGGTCGGACCGTTGACAGGCAACGCCGATCTCAGCGCGCGGCTCATACCGGTGCTGCCGATCTACGTCCTCATGGCTGTGACATGCGCGGCGTCTGGCCTGGCTATGGGGATCCTGGTGTCGTTGCGCGGAAACGGCACGCTGGTGGGCAACCTGCTGTCGTACCTGATTCTGGCGTTCAGCGGAGCCGTCGTGCCCGTCGAGCGACTCGGTCCGCTGGCCGACGTCGGCTCGGTTCTTCCCATGACCCATGGCATATCGGCGATCAGAATGATCCTTGATGGACGAAATGGCGTCGCTCAGCTGTCGGCCGAAGTCGTCGTGGGGGTCTGCTGGGCGGCATTGGGCTGGATCATTCTTCAGCTGCAACATCAGCGCACCAGAAGGTCTGGGATTGAAGATTTTGGCTAGAACGCGTTCGCGATCTTCCTATGAGGAGGCATAATGGAATATTCCCCTACGTTGACCGAGGCGCACATCGACGCGGCTCGGACGGTATACAAGAAACTCGCGGTCGACCACGACATCCGCTTGGCGGTCGTCAGCGGCAGTTTGGCATTTGGGCTCGGCCACGGTGTGTCTGACGTCGACTTTTACGTCATGACCGGTTCCGGGCCCTCGATCGGGTCTCGCGTTTTTATGCAGGACGGCTATCCGGTCCAGGTCAACCGGGTGACGCCGAGCCGGCTTGACGACGCGGTGCGGTGGGCCGCCGGCACGGACGATTTCACCACTTCGAATCGTTCGGCCGCGGCGGTGCCGGACGGCACGCGAAAGCTCGCCATACGACTCACCAAAGGAGAAGTACTGCACCTTGACGCCGACTGTTCCCGGCAGCTGTCGCAGCTGAGCGACGAGGCGATTCGCCGCCGGGTCATCGCCGCCGAGGCGCTGCAGGTGAGTCGTCGGCTGGAGGACACCTACGGAACCCTGCTGTGCGGCGACAAAGACACGGCGGTGATGGCGAGCCGCATGGCGCTCACCCACGCGTGCGAGGCGCTTCTGGCCGCTTGCGGCGACTTCTACGTCGGGCCGGTGTTCTTGCTGCGCAGACTGAAGCGGACCTCGCAGCTGGAAGAGCTGCTCCCTCGTATTCAAGCCGGTTTGGACATTCCAGGCGCGGGCGCGTCGACCGACGACGCCGCCGACCTGGCCGAGGTGATCAAGGAGCGGGCGCGGTTGGCGTCCTACCTCAACGCCGTCGCCGCCGTGCACGGCTGGGACGACGTGTTGACTCAGGCGCCGGGATTCCAGATCGCGGAGTCGGGCCCGATCCGGGACCCGTTCCACACGGTGCTGCGCTTCGGCGACGGCATCGGGCTGGCCGGGCCCGACAGGGGCTTCAAGGTCAGCGAAGGCGCGGCCCGACTGTGGCTGTCGCTAGACGGTCGGCGTCACATCGACGCCATCGACAGCGACTCCGGCCAGTCGTTGCGCGACGGGGTGCGACGGCTTGTCGACATCGGCGCCGCGGAGGCGGCGCTGCGGTGACCGGCGATCAGGGCGTATCGCCCCGTCTCCCTCTGTAGGTACCCCCTGGTGGTATCTTGCTCGTCGGCGGCGACGATGGAGGTTGACGACGTGCGGATTTCTCGGCGGGCTGTGGTGCGAGGCGGGGTCGTCGTCGCGGGGGCGTCGGTGTTGGGGGCTTGCAACACAGACAGCGTCGGCGGGACGTCGGCGGAAGATTTCACGGCCGCCGACAGTCAGCGGGTCGCCGACGCCGAAGCCGCGCGCAACCCCGGGAAGGTGCGCGAGTTCGCGCTCAACCCGGTCGAAAGCGAGATCGATCTCGGCGGCGTCGTCGTGCCGACCTGGACATACGACGGCAAGGTCCCCGGGGAGGTCATTCGGGTCTCCAAGGGCGAGCAGATCAAGGCCGTCGTCTCCAACGGCCTGCCCGACCCCACCACGGTGCACTGGCACGGCGTCGCGCTGCGCTGCGACGCGGACGGCACTCCGGGCGTCACGCAGGACGAGATCGCATCCGGCGCCGAGTTCGTATACCAGTTCACCGCGCCCGACTCCGGCACCTTCTGGTTTCACCCCCACAGCGGCGTCCAGCAGGACCGCGGCCTGTACGCGCCGCTGATCGTCGACGATCCGGACGATTCGCTCGACTACGACGAGGAGTGGATCGTCGTGCTCGACGACTGGCTCGACGGCGTCGAAGGCATGACGCCCGACGCCAAGCTGGCCGAACTCGGCGGCGGCATGGACCACGGCGGGCACGGAGGCCACGGCGGCGGAGACGAAAACGCCAGCGACATCCTCGGGCCCGACTCCGGCGACGTCGAATACCCCTACTACCTCGTCAACGGCCGCGTGGCCGCCGACCCCGAAACCTTCGAGGCCAAGCCCGGCGCGCGCGTGCGCATCCGGTTCGTCAACGCCGGCGGCGACACTCCGTTCCGCGTCGGCCTCGGCGGCCACCGCATGACCGTCACCCACACCGACGGCTTCGCCGTCGAGCCCGCCGAAACCGACGCGCTGCTCATCGGCATGGGGGAGCGCTACGACGTCCTCGTCGACCTCGACGACGGCGTCTTCCCCTTGGTCGCCTCGGCCGAAGGCAAAGGCGAGCTCGCCCGCGCGATCGTGCGCACCGGCAAAGGCGACGCACCGCCCGCCGACGCCGTCCCCGACGAGCTGAGCGGCCACATCGTCGGCTATGACGAGCTGACTCCCGCCGAAGCCGTCCGTCTCCCCGACGCCGAACCCGACCGCACCGTCGACCTCGACCTCACCGGCGACGAGATGATGTTCGAGTGGGGCTTCAACGGCAAGCCCTACAACCGCGACGAGCTGTACGCCGTCGCCGAAGGCGAGCGGGTCCGTCTGCGATTCGCCAACACCACCGAGATGTGGCACCCCGTCCACCTCCACGGCCACACCTTTGCGATCGTCGGTTCCGGCATCCGCAAGGACACCGCCAACGTGCTGCCCGACGAAACTCTGGAAGTCGACTTCGACGCGGTCAACCCCGGCCAGTGGATGATCCACTGTCACAACGTCTATCACTCCGAAGCCGGAATGATGACGCTCCTCGGCTACAAGAAGTAGCATTCTCGTCTGTCGTGGCAGCAGTGCGGAGTCGCTGTTCCCGATACAGAAGGTATCTGAAGGTAGCCGAATGGTCACGATGCCAGACTCGTGCATGCTAGAAGGCTATTCTGGAGCCATGAAGAATGTCCAGGTGAAGGGCGTGCCGGACGACGTCCATCGCGTGCTGCGGCAGAGAGCGGCCGCCGCCGGCATGTCTTTGCAGGAATACCTGTTGCAGCAGCTCACCACCCAGTAGTTTTCGGTCGATGCCCGCGACTTGCCTTGCGGGACAAGAGTTCTCGCGAAAGCGGCCGCACCGAGAAATCTCGGTGCGGCCGCTGTTTCGGCTTGCGTGTCGCGGGTTTACAGACCCAGCTGGCC
>JBOGDN010000130.1:0-2798 GCA_050742995.1 Stackebrandtia sp.
GTCGTGCACGGCGACGTCTTCAAGTGGGGCGGCGTCGCGCCCGTCAAACGCCTGGCCGGAATCTGCGCCACCGTCGGCTGGGGCATGAATTTGCACAGCGGCGGCGAACTCGGGCTGGCCACGGCCGCACATCTGCATGTCGCCGCGGCCACTCCGCAGATCGGATACCCGATCGACACCGTCTACAACTTTTTCAGCGACGACATTGTGGACGAGCCGTTCTCGATCGTCGACGGCGACCTCGCCGTGCCCGACGGCGTCGGACTCGGCGTCGAACCCGACCCCGACAAGCTCGCCCGCTACGCCGACCTGCACGCCGAGCAGGGCGATCTCCTGATGTAAACCCCGTGCCGCAACCGATCCGAAGCCAGGAGGCATCCGGTGACTTACATAGCCGACAGCGACCGCTACAACGGCTCCATGACGTACCGACGCACCGGTCGATCCGGTCTCGATCTTCCGGTGCTGTCGCTGGGGTACTGGCACAACTTCGGCGACGACCGCCCCTTCGAGCGGCAGCGCGCCGTCTCGCGCCGCGCGTTCGACTTGGGCATCACCCACCACGACCTGGCGAACAACTACGGTCCGCCGTACGGCGCCGCCGAGATCAACTTCGGCCGCCTCATGAGGGAAGACTTCGCGGCCTACCGCGACGAACTGGTGATATCCACAAAGGCTGGATGGGACATGTGGCCGGGACCTTACGGTCAAGGCGGCGGTTCGCGCAAGTATGTGCTCGCTTCGCTCGACCAGTCGCTGCGTCGCATGAACCTGGACTATGTGGACATATTTTATTCGCACCGGCTTGACGCGTCCACCCCGTTGGAAGAAACGATGGGCGCCCTCGACACCGCTGTGCGGCAAGGCAAAGCGCTGTACGTGGGCATCTCCTCCTACGACGCCGAACGCACCCGCCAGGCGGCCGCGATTCTGCGCGACCTCGGCACGCCGCTGTTGATTCACCAGCCGTCGTACTCGGTGCTGAACCGGTGGATCGAGACCGAGGGCCTGCTCGACGCCGCCGGCGAGCTCCGCGTGGGGGTCATCGGATTCACGGCGCTGGCACAGGGGCTGCTCACCGACCGGTACCTCGACGGCGTCCCGCCGGACTCCCGCGCCGCCCGCAACTCCACCTTCGACACTTCCTGGCTTTCGAACGACATGATGGCCGGCTTGCGTGCGCTCAACGAGATCGCGCAGCGGCGCGGCCAGACCCTCGCCCAACTCGCGCTGGCATGGGCGCTGCGCGACGAGCGAGTGACTTCGCTCGTGATCGGAGCGTCGTCGACAACCCAGCTCGAGCAGAACGTCGCCGCCTTGGACAACCTCTCGATCTCATCCGAGGAGCTCGCCGAAATCGATCGGCACACCGTGGACGCCGGCGTCGACCTGTGGAAGGTCGCCCGCGAAGGCGACGCCTAAGCAGCGGTCGCCGCCGGCGGCGCGTGTACCGCGTGGCGGACGCGCACCGGGCCTTACGCAGGTCCTAGTCGCCCTGGCTCGCGTCGCCTGCGGCCAGCGAGTCCAGGAGGCGCCGGATGGCCGACCTCGTGCGCGCGAACGCCTGCCGGTCGTGGTGCAGCTGGTTGCTCAGATTCGCGTGCCGCACCAGGGCGTCCAGCTCGTAGGCGATCTGCGCCGGATCCGCGGTCGCGGCAATCTCGCCGGCGGCGCGGGCCGTCTCCAGCTGGGCGATCAGCACGGCATTCCAGGTGCGGTGCGCCGCGGCGAGAGCGTCGCGGATCCGGCCGGGCCGCGAGTTGAACTCGGCGCCGACGGCGGAGAAAAAGCAGCCGCCGGTCGTCGTCGGACGCGCGACGTGGTCGAGCCAGCCCGAGCACAGCGCCCACAGCCGCGCCAGTCCGGCCGGCTCCCGCTCGGCGGGGTCGACGACATGCCGAACGAACTGGTCCGACGCGGCGGCGATGATCGCCAGCTGCAGCTCCAACTTCGAGCCGAAGTGGAGCACCACGCCGCTCTTGCTGATGCCCAGGTCGGCGGCGAGCCTGCCGATCGAGATTCCGTCCAATCCTTCGACCGAGGCCAGGTCCACCCCTCGTTCCAGAATCGCTCGGCGTTTGGCGTTGCCCCGCTCGATCCGGCGGTCGACGTTGGACGCGAAAGCGCTGTCCATGGCCCCAAGTGTGCCGTACCGGCTTGACCGACGGAAGACGTCGCGCCTAAACTATATGAACGATCGTTCGTTCATATAGAGGAGCACACGTGGATCACCGACAGCAATACCGCCGGGCGCAGCTGGAGCTGAGTCGCGTCGTAGCCGGAATCGCCGACGAGCAGCTGGACCTGCCGACGCCGTGTTCGGAATGGACTGTGAAGGGCCTGTTGCGGCATCTCGTGGCCGTCAACTACGGCGAGGTCGCGGCCTTCGCCGACGAGCCCTACGACCAGGAAACCGACCCGCGGCTCGACACCGATCTCAGAAACCTGTACGCCGAAGCCGCCGACGACGCCTGGAAGATCCTGGCGGAGGACTCCGCGCTCGACAGGCTCGTGCCGTTCGCAGGGCAAGACCGCCCCGGCTGGGTGCGGATCTCGTTCCACTTCATCGACGCGTTCATCCACACCTGGGATCTGCGCCGCGCCGTCGGCCGCCCGGCGCCGCTGGACCAAGACCTGGTTCCGGCCGCGCTCGAGGTCGCCGGGCTGATTCCCGACGACGACACCGCACGCGGTCCCGGCAAGGCGTTTGGGCCGGCGCTGCCGTCGTCCCCGGAAGCTTCGGACGCCGAGCGGCTGCTGCGGCTGGTGGGCCGATCCCCGGAGTAAAAGCCCTAAAA
>JBOGDN010000131.1:0-3408 GCA_050742995.1 Stackebrandtia sp.
GCATTGTCCATACTGCGCACTCCAGTGCGCCATGCGCCTTGACGAAAGACCGGACGGCTCCGTGCGCGTAGCCGCCGGCCCCGGCGGCCTGTGCGCCAAGGGCTGGACCGCCGCCGAGCTGCTCGACCACCGCGATCGCCTGCGCACCCCGCTGCTGCACGGCGAGTCGGTCTCGTGGGAGACGGCCCTCGACTTTGTGTGCGAACGGGTTCGCGCCGTCCAGGACGCGGCCGGGGCCGACGCCGTCGGCGTCTTCGGCGGCGGCGGGCTCGGCAACGAGAAGGCCTACCAGCTCGGCAAGTGGACCCGGCTGGCGCTGCGCAGCAAGCACATCGACTACAACGGCCGTTTCTGCATGTCTTCGGCGGCCGCGGCGACGAACCGCGCCTTCGGCGTCGACCGCGGGCTGCCGTTCCCGATCGCGGACCTCGACGACGCCGACGTCGTTCTGCTCGTGGGCGCCAATCCCGCCGAGACCATGCCCCCGCTCATGCGACGCCTCGCCGGCGCCGAGCTGATCGTCGTCGATCCCAGACGCACCGCCACCGCCGAGGTCGCAGGGCTCCACCTGCAGTCCGCACCCGGCGCCGACCTCGCTTTGGCCAACGGCCTGCTCCACATAGCCGTCGAAGCCGGATGGATCGACCGGGCCTACATCGCCGCGCACACCAGCGGCTTCGAGGAGGTTCGGCGCGTCGTGGCCGGCTACTGGCCCGCCCGGGTCGAACGCGTCACCGGCGTGTCCGTCGCCGACCTCTACGCGGCCGCCGAACGGCTGCGCGGACGTCGGGTCGCGGTGCTCACCGCCCGCGGGGCCGAACAGCACGCCACGGGCGTCGACACCGTCTCCGCCTGGATCAACCTGGCGCTGGCGCTGGGTCTGCCCGGCAAACCCTCCTCCGGCTTCGGCTGCATCACCGGACAGGGCAACGGCCAGGGCGGTCGTGAGCACGGCCAGAAAGCCGACCAGCTCCCCGGATACCGCAGCATCGCCGATCCCTCCGACCGCGCACACGTCGCCGCGGTGTGGGGAGTCGCACCCGACGACCTGCCCGGTCCGGGAGTCTCCGCCGCCGAGCTGCTGCGCGCCTGCGGCGTGGAGGTCAAGATGCTGTTCGTCGTCGGCGCCAACCCGGTCGTCTCGGCGCCCCGGGCCGAAGGCGTCGCGCGCCGGCTGCGTTCGCTCGACTGCCTCGTGGTGTTCGACTTCGTCATGTCCGAGACCGCCGCTTTGGCGGACGTGGTGCTGCCCGTGCCGCAATGGGCCGAAGAGGACGGAACCATGACCAATCTCGAAGGCCGCGTCATCCGCCGCCGGGCCTTGCGCGCCCCGCCCGAAGGCGTCCGCGGCGAGCTGCGGATCCTCGCCGACCTCGCGCGGCGCCTTGACGCCCGGGGAGACTACGCCCGCGACCCCGAGGCGGTCTTCGCCGAGCTCGGCCGCGCCAGCGCCGGCGGCAAGGCGGACTACTCCGGCCTCAGCTACCGGCGACTGGAGTCCGAATCGCCACAGTGGCCCGTGCCGGCAGCCGACCACCCCGGCACGCCCCGCATGTTCGCCGACTTCAAGTTCGCCACCCCAGACGGACGCGCGAGGTTCGTCGCGGTGGAGCATCGCGGTCCCGCCGAGCCTCGCGACGGGGAGTACCCGCTGATCCTCACCACCGGACGCGAGCTGAAGCAGTACCAGTCCGGCGCGCAGACCCGTCGCATCGCCGCGCTCTCGGCCGGACCGTTTCTCCAAGTTCACCCCGAAACCGCGGCCCGACACGGCGTCGGAGAAGGCGACCGGGTCCGCGTCGTCTCGCGGCGCGGCGCGTTCGTCGCGCCGGCGCGGTTGAGCCACGACATTCGGCCCGACACGGTGTTCGCGCCTTTTCACTACGCGGGTCCGCACAGCGTCAACGCGGCGGTCAACGACGTCCTCGACCCGACGTCGAGGATGCCGGAGTTCAAGGTGTGCGCGGTGCGGATATCACCGGCGTGAGTTGAGGCGTGCGCATCGCGTAGCGCGACCGAAACATCCACGGCCACGACGCGAAACACAGCCGCGCGATCGTGTAAAGCATGTTGAGGCCGACAGCGACGTCGGCGCGACGGAAACCCCTCGTTCCCAAAGGCATCCGGGAGGTCGCGTGAAGGTCGCCGTTGTCGGTCACGGTATGGCCGGGGCTCGCATCGCCCGTGAGCTCGGGCGCCGCGGAACCGACGTCGTCGTGTTCGGGGCAGAGTCCCACGGCGCTTACAACCGCGTGCTGTTGTCCGGTTTGCTGGCCGGACGGCACGCCGAGTCCGACATCGCGCTTCCCGTCCCGCCGGCGAATGTGGAGCTGCGACTCGGCGAGCCGGTCGAGGCCGTCGACCTGGACGTCAAGCGAGTCAACGGCGTGGGCTTCGACAAGCTTGTGCTCGCCTGTGGGGCCGAGGCGGTGGTTCCCCCGATCGCGGGGCTGGATCCGCTGCCGCCCAAAGCACATGTTTTTCGGACGCTCGGCGACGCGCGGGAGGTCGTCAAGGGTTCGGAAGGTTGCGACAGCGCGATCGTCCTGGGCGGCGGGCTGCTCGGGCTGGAGGCGGCGCGCGGGCTGGCCGGGCGGGGGCTCGACGTCGTCGTGGTCCACGCGGCGGGCCATCTCATGGAGCGCCAGCTCGATCCGGGGTGCGCCGGGGTGCTCGCCGAGACGTACGCCGAGTTGGGCGTGCGCACTATTGTGGACGCCACGACCATGCGCGTGATCTCGGACGGCGGCGGGCTCCGGCTTGAGCTCGCCGACGGACGGACGGCGCGAGGCGAGCTGCTCGTGGTGTCGTGTGGAGTCAGGCCGAACACGGCCCTGGCCAAGGCCGCCGGGCTGCGGGCGAGGCGCGGAATCGTGGTCGACGACGCTTGCCGCACCTCGCATCCGGACGTCTTCGCGGTCGGCGACTGCGCCGAGCACGACGGGATCGTGCATGGGTTGGTCGGGCCGGCGTGGGAGCAGGCGGACGTGGTGGTGGACGTGCTGTCGGGCGCCGATCCCGAAGCGCGATACACGGGGTCGCGCCTGGTGACCCGACTCAAAGCCTCCGGCGTCGACCTGGCGGCCATGGGAAGGCTCGACGGCCCGGAGGTGGTGACCTTCTCCGATCCCAGTCGCGGCACGTGCGCGCGGCTGGTCATCGACGGAGACCGGCTTGCCGGCGCGGTCATGGTCGGCGACAACCCGACGGTCGGGCGGGTGGTGCAGCTGTACGACGCCGGCGATCCGGTGCCGCGCGATCGACGTTCACTCCTCATGGGACGATTCGAGGACGCGGAGGCCGGTTCCGCCGTCTCGTCGGAGTCTGTCGCGGACGACGCCGTGGTGTGTCGCTGCAACGACGTCACGAAGCGGCGTCTGGCGGAGGCGCACGCGGCCGGCGCGCGCA
>JBOGDN010000132.1:0-2296 GCA_050742995.1 Stackebrandtia sp.
CGCCGTCGTCGGTCTGCTCCTGGGCCTGGCCGGCACCGCCATAGTGGTGTCGGCCGACTACTCCGGCTCGGCCGACGCCCCCGCGTGGGCCTACACGCTGCCGCTTTCGGCCATGCTGTGCTTGACGGCGGCCACGACCCTCGAGCGACGCGTCTACCGCCGCCGCGCCGCGCCGCCCACGGCCGACGCGCTGGCGATCCAGTGCCTGGCCGCCGCAGCGCTGTTCGCGGTCCCGGCCGCGGGCGCGGGTGCGCTGACCCCGCCGCAGTCGACCCAGTTCTGGATCGCCGTGGCCTGGGTGGTCGTGCTGTCGACGTTCGGCGGGTACGGCTTCTACTGGATCGTCGCCGCCCGCAGCGGGATAGTCGGGGTGTCGACGCTGCTGTACCTCACGCCCGCGGCGACCGCGGCGTGGGCGTGGGCGATGTTCGGCCAGCCGGTGACCCTGCTGTCCGCGGCCGGGGCCGCGGTGTGCGCCGCGGGCGTCGCGCTGGTCCTCAAACGCGGCAGGCCCGGCGAGTTTGCGACGTCGCTGCCTGAGGTCGAAAAGCCGCCAGCAGCAGCCGGGCCCGCCGACGAGCCTTGGGGACACGCCATCCGACGTCAACGACAGGAGCAGCAGTGTCCCATCGATTCGAATCCAAAGTCGTCCTCATAACCGGCGGAAGCTCGGGCATCGGTCTGGCCGTCGCACGGCGCGCCGCCGCCGAGGGCGCGGCGGTGGTGATCGGCGCCCGGCGCGTCGATCACGGCGAAGAGGCGGCGGCCGGGATTCGCGACAAAGGCGGACGGGCCGTGTTCGTCCACAGCGACATGACGGTCGAGTCCGACGCCGAAAAGCTGGCGCAGGCGGCCGTCAGCCGCTTCGGCGGCCTGCACGCGGCCTTCAACAACGCCGGCGGGCTGACGTCTTTCCAACCGGCGCCCGACGTCGACGCCGCGGCGTGGCACGCCGACATCGCCGTCAACCTCACCGGGGTCTTCTACGGCCTCAAACACCAGATCCCGCGCATCGTCGCCTCCGGCGGCGGCGCGGTGGTCAACAACGCCTCCAATCTGGGCTTGGTCGGGCTGGCGACGGTGTCGCCGTATGTGGCGGCCAAGCACGGCGTGGTCGGCTTGACCAAAGCCGTCGCCTTGGAGAACGCCCGCAGCGGCGTGCGCGTCAACGCCGTGGCCTCCGGCGGAGTCGACACGCCGATGTATCGCGCCACCACCGGCGCCACGCAGGAGGGCCGCGACATGGTCGCGGGCCTGCACCCGATGGGACGCGTCGCCGAGGCAGACGAGATCGCGGCGTTGGTGACGTTCCTGCTCAGCGACGAGGCGTCGTTCGTCACCGGCGCGACCGTGTCGGTCGACGGCGGCTTCACCGCGCAGTGACCGCCTGCGGCGGGGCCTGGACGTCGAGGCCCCGCCGCGTCAAAACATTCCGGCGGTCAGGGTCGACACCAGCGACGCGGCGAACTGGCGCACCGTGAGCTCGTCGTCGTCGGGGCCGCCGAAGTGGGAGAAGAAGGCTCGCTGAAAGCAGGCGCCGAGCAGCAGCGCCGCCGTGGCGTCTGTGTCCACGCCGGGAGCGATCTCTCCGCGGCCGCGGCATTCGGCCAGGTACCCGGCCAGCGCTTCCAGGGCCAGGTGCGGGCCGGCGCCGCGTGCGGCCAGATCGCGGCGGTGTGCGGCCAGCAGGTCGGGCTCGGCGAACAGGGAGGCGGCCAGCGGGAAGCCTTGACGGTAGAAGCTGACCGCCGCCACCGCCACGGCCTCCAGCGCCATGGGGAGGCTGTCGCGGTCGGGACGATCCTGCAGACGGCGCAGCGCGGCGGCCAGGTCGCCTTGGGATCGCTCGGCCAGCACCGCGACGAACAGGTCGGTTTTGGCGTCGAAGTGCTTGTACAAGGTGGCCTCGGAATAGCCGGCGGCCTTGGCGATTTCCTTGGTGGTGGCGTGGGCCAGGCCCCGGGCGGCGATGACCTCGGCGGCGGCGTCGAGGATTTTGTCTCGTGTCGACACGCGGTCTCCGTTCGCTTGTTTTCCGAGGTCATGTGGGCTGCGACCTCAGGTGAGCAAGTGCTCGCCAACCACGATAAGGGAGCACTCACTCACTATGGGGGCCGGGGTCAGCCGTCCAGGGCCAGCGCCAGCGGGTACACCTGGGTCGCGCCGGCGCGGCGCAGCGCTCGTGCGGCGGCGGTCATCGTCCAGCCGCTGGCGCGCACGTCGTCGACGAGCAGCACGGCGCCCTGCGGCGTCTGGAAATCCACGGCGAAGGCGTCGTGCACCTGCCGCAGCCGCT
>JBOGDN010000133.1:0-5497 GCA_050742995.1 Stackebrandtia sp.
GGCCGCGGGCGAGCCGTGGCGCACCAACAGCGAGGCGCCCGGGCCGCGGCTGCGCGCCGCGCCGTGGCGGCTGCCGCCCGACGTCACCGGCGCCGCCGACTGGATGGTCGACAGCGGGCAGCTGACCGGCCGCGGCTACGACCGCGTGTTGCGCATCTCCTGGACCCTGGCCGATTTGGTCGGACGTGAGCGCCCCGACGCCGGAGACGTCGGCGAGGCGACCGGCCTGCGCGTCGGCCACTCGATGCCGTCGTGAACGCGCCGATCGAGCCGCGCCCAACACGCGGCACGCAAACGCTCAAGCCCGCGAGACCAGCGGCCAGCGCGCCCGCGAGCCTGGCCGACCGCACACCGCGCACGACCGAGGCGCCTCGCCGCGCCGATCGAACGGCGTCGGGGTTCGACGTCCGCCGATCCGCGCGGAGCCGGCCAGCGCACCCCGCGCCACGCCGGCCGAGCGGCCTACGGCGGCGCGGGCACTTGGAAACGTCGATGAATCCGAACCTGAGAGGGGACCGATCATGTCTGCATCCGCCGAAGATCGAGGCGACCGGTTCGCTCGTGTGGCGCTGTCGGCGCTGTGCGAGCCGGGCAACGCCGAGCTGTCCGATCTGGTGGCCGCCCACGGCGTCGTCGAAGCATTGGAGCGGCTGCTGTGCGGCGAGGCCTCCTCGACGCTTGTCCGCGGGGCCGAGGCGCGACTGGGCGGGCGCGACGTCGCCGACGTCGTCTCCGCGCTGGAGCGCATCGCCGAAACCTGTCAGGCCCGCGTGATCGTCCCCGACGACCCCGAGTGGCCCGCGCGCGTCGACGACCTCGCCGTCTTGTGCGACGAGGCCGACCCGCACACCCGCCCCCCGATATGCCTGTGGACGCGGGGTCGAGGCGACCTGGCTGAGGCGCTGTCGCGGTCGGCGTCGATCGTGGGCGCGCGAGAATGCACCGCATACGGCCGTCACGTCGCGACCGAGCTGGCCTTCGGCCTGGCCAACCGCGACTGGACCGTCGTCTCCGGCGGCGCCTACGGCGTCGACGCGGCCGCCCACCGCGGAGCGCTGGCCGGCGGCGGGCTCACCGTCGCCGTCCTGGCCTGTGGGGTCGACCGCCCCTACCCCGCCTGCAACGCCGGTCTGTTCGACTCGATCGTCGACACCGGCTTCCTGGTCAGCGAGTGGCCGCCGGGGTCGACTCCGCAGCGGCGGCGCTTCCTCGTGCGCAACCGCGTCATCGCGGCGGCAACCTCGGGCACCGTCGTCGTGGAAGCCGGCCTGCGCTCGGGCGCGCGGCACACCGTGCGCCGCGCCTGGGAGCTGGACCGGCCCGTCATGATCGTTCCCGGCCCTGTCACCTCCGAGGCGTCGGCGGGCGTGCATCAGCTGGCACGGGGGCCGGGCGAAACGCGCATCGTCACCCGAGCCGAGGAGATAGTGGAGGACTTGGGGCGGCTGGGGGCGGATCTGGCGCCGCCGCTGCACTCGCCCGACGGGCCGCGCGACCGGCTGAACTCGAGCGAAGCCCAGATTCTCGATGCCGTGCCGCGGCGGGTCGGCGCGGCGGTCGAGCGCATCGCCGCTCAGGCGGGCCTGCCCGCCGCCGAGGCGCGTCGCGTCTTGCCGAATCTGGCCGCGCGCGGCCTCATCGAGCGCCGCGACGACCGTTACCGGCTGGCGAGCTGAATCGGTCGCGGGCTCAGTTCCCGAAGTTGCCCTCCGAAGGGAGCTCTATGTCTGGTTTATCCAATTCTTCGACGTTGACGTCTTTAAAAGTCATCACTCGCACGTGCTTGACGAACCGAGCCGGCCGATACATGTCCCACACCCACGCGTCCGACATCTCCACCTCGAAGAAGGTCTCCCCGTCGGTGTTGCGGACGTGCATCTCGACGTGGTTGGCCAGGTAAAACCGCCGTTCAGTTTCCACCACATATGAGAACTGGCGAACGATGTCGCGGTACTCCCGGTAGAGCTGCAGCTCCATCTCAGTTTCGTATTTTTCGAGATCTTCAGCGCTCAACTCGTCTCCTCCTCCGCCGCCACGTGCTCAATTGTTAACCATCGTGAGGCATAGACGCTTGCAGGGCGTGCCGGCCGCCGCCTACGACCGCCGCGACGTTGGCGTAGGAGCGGCGGTGCTGAGCGCACGGTCCGCTGCGGCGCAACGCCTCCATGTGAGCTTCGGTCCCGTAGCCCTTGTGCTCCTCGAAACCGTATCCGGGGTGACGCGCGTCCAAGTCGACCATAATCCGGTCACGTGTGACCTTTGCCACTATTCCGGCCGCCGACACGCACGCCGCGACCCGGTCCCCCTTCTGCACGCCCAGCCCGGGCGCGGAAAGGCCGTCCACGCCGAAGCCGTCGGTCAGCACGTAGTCCGGCGGCGGCCACAGCCGGGCGACGGCGCGTCGCATGCCCGCGATGTTGGCCGCGCCCACGCCGTACGCGTCGACGTCCGCGGCCTGGACGATCACCACCTCGTGCGCGACGGCGCGCGACATGACCTCCCCGAACACTCGTTCCCGGGCCGCCGGCGACAGCAATTTCGAGTCCGCCAGGCCGGGGACACGTCCGCGCGCGCCGGCCGGCAGCACCACCGAGGCGATCACCAGGGGCCCGGCGCAGGCGCCGCGCCCGGCCTCGTCGACTCCGGCGATCCGCACGAAGCCGCGACGCCGCGTCATCTCCTCGAGCAGGTAAAGGTCGTCGGCGCGACGGCGCAGCCGCGTCCGGGGCGGCGTCAAAGAGCCCGACATGGCGCCTCCGGAAACAACCGCGGCAGGGCCTGTGGATAGAACTGCTCGACGGTGGCCTCAAGGTCCCCCCGGCTCCACCACCGGTGCTGGTCGACCGAGGCGCCTTCCAGATCATGGAAGTCAGGTGCGACACGCAGCTCGGCGACTCGCCACGTGAAGAAGACGTTGCGCTGCCGCACCCAGCGGCCGGCGAATCCGAACTCGTCGTCGGTCTCCAGCACCGGCCCGATCAGTCCCTCGGGCGGGACGTGGACCCGCGTCTCCTCGCGCAGCTCGCGGCTGGCCGCCTGCCGGTCGGTCTCGCCGTCCTCGACGCCGCCGCCCGGGCTGTACCAGTACTTGTCGTCGGGCAGCGCGGGATCGCAGCCGCGGAAAAGCAGCACGCGGTGCGAGGCGTCGAAAATCAGCACGCGCGCGGCACGGCGGACGATGACGCGGTCCTTCATGGCGTTGGCGCTTATTCGGGTTCTGGGACGTCGTCGAACGTGTCGGGGATGGTCATCCAGTCCCAGCGATCCGCCGGCCACACCAACACGAACGCCTTGCCCACCACCTCGTCGACGGGGACGGTGGACTCCGTCGGGTCGCCGGTGCGGACGTAGCGCTCGCGGGAGTCTCCGGACGCCCAGCGATGGTCGCCCATCACCCACAGCCGACCCTCCGGCACGACGACCTCGAACTCCTCGTCGTCCTTGCTCGGCGACTGCATCTCGCCGGTCTGCGGATCGGTGTACAGATAGGATGTTTCGTCGATCGGCTCTCCGTTGACCGAGATCTTCCCCTCGTCGGCGTCATAGGACACAGTGTCCCCGCCTACGGCGATCACCCGCTTGATGAAGTCCTCGTCGCCGTCCATGCTGCCCCACCCCGACGGCGCCTTGAACACCACGATCTCCCCGCGTTCGGGATCGCGGAAATCGTAGATCACCTTGTTGGCGAGCACATAGTCGTCGAGCTGAAGCGTGTTTTCCATGGAGCCCGACGGAATCCAAAATGACTGCAATATGAATGTCCGCACCAGCAGCGCCACCGCCACCGCGATGACGAGCAGCACTGGAAGCTCACGCCAAAACGAGCCCTTTTTCTTCTTCGGCTCGTCGTCGGCTTCGGTCTCCGTTACGTCCCGATCCGGAGTCTCGCCGGAAGCCGTCCCTTTGTCCTCGATCACGCCACGAGCTTACGTGCCGCGCCCGGCCGCCCCGCCAAGCCTCACGAGCTGTCTGGCGGCGTATCGGGCACCGAGTCGAAGACCTCGGGCGTCGACATCCAGTCCCAGCGATCCACCGGCCACATGAGGACGAACGCCCGCCCCACGACGGAGTCGACCGGGATCGTCGCGCGCTCCAGGTCGCCGCCGCCGCGGATGTAGTTCTCCCGCGAGTCGCCCGACGCCGAGCGATGGTCGCCCATCACCCACAGCCGACCCTGCGGCACCGTGACGGTGAACTCGAAGTCGTCCTTGCTCGGCGGGTCCTGCTGCCCGGTCCGCGAATCCTCGTACAGATACGCCGACTCGTCCAGCTCGTAGCCGTTGACCGAGATCGCCTGCGCGTCGGCGTCATAGGACACGGTGTCCCCGCCTACGGCGATCACCCGCTTGATGAAGTCCTCGTCTTCGGGGTTGGCACGCCACTCCGCCGGCGCTTTGAACACCACGACCTCGCCGCGGTCGGGATCGAAGAAGTCGTAGACGAGCTTGTTGACCAGGACCCGGTCGCCGCGTTCAAGCGTGTTCTCCATCGATCCCGACGGAATCCAAAACGACTGCAGCACGAAGGTGCGCACCAGCAGCGCCACCACCGTCGCCACGACGAGCAGCACCGGCAGCTCACGCCAAAACGAGCCCGGTTTCGGCTGCGCCTCCGCGTCGTCGCGGTCGCCCTCAGGGGCCGTGTCGACAGCAGGGTGCCGTGTGTCGGTCATCCCCGGATCTTACGTGTGGCGACGAACCCAACACGCTCATGTCCGGATATCGTCGTTTCCGGCGTCTTCGTCGGCCGAAGAGCGCGCCCGTCAACAGCAGCGGCGCCACCACCCCGCTGTCGCCGCCGGAGTCTTTCGGCGACGGCGACGCTTCGGCTTGGGCGGATTCGGCGTCGGGCACGTCGGCGAACACCTCGACGTCGCCGAGCGAAGCCCAGCTCGACTTCGGCCAGACGATGTTCACCGCCCGGCCGATGATGTTCTCCACGGGCACGAAGCCCTGACAGCGCGAATCGCGCGAGTTTCCGCGATGGTCCCCGAGGACGAACATGTGCCCTTCGGGCACGTCGACGGGGCCGAACCGGCGCGAACGGCAGTCGTTGGCGGTGGGGTCGGCCTCTTCCGAGGCGTTTTCGAATATGTAGGGCTCGTCGAGGGAGACGCCGTTGACGGTGACCCTGCCGTCCTCGTCGCAGCAGGCCACCGTGTCGCCGCCGATGCCGATGATGCGCTTGATGAGGTCTTTTTCGTTGGGCGCGGCGATGCCGACCAGGTCGCCGAGGATTCGAAGGGAGTCCTCGGTCAGGGTGGTGTCGGTGTCGATCTGCGCCTCGGGGTGCCAACGGTCGCTGCCGCGAAACACCACGACCTCGCCGCGCTGCGGCTCGCGCACTTCGTAGATCAGCTTGTTGACGACTACGCGGTCGCCGACGAGCAGGGTGTTCTCCATGGAGCCCGAGGGGATGTCGAACGACTGGACCACGAACGTCCGCAGCAGCACGGCCGCGCAGAACGCCACCAACAGCAACAGCGGCAGCTCTACCC